>DATDOR010000685.1:0-5692 GCA_035293165.1 Anaerolineales bacterium
ACATCAATCGCGAGCGAGACATCGTACTGGTGGACCAACGCGGAACCGGGCAATCGAACCCGCTCCGTTGCAATTTCCCTGACGAAACGACCTTTGATGAAGACGCGGACGTCCAGCCCCTCCTCGAAAATTGTCTCGCCGGGTTGGATGCAGACCCCAGGTTGTATACCACCTCCATTGCCATGCAAGACCTAGACCAGATACGGGAAGCGTTGGGATATGAACAAATCAACTTGTACGGTGTATCTTACGGCACACGCGCGGCGCTGACCTATATCAAGATGTACCCCGACCGGGTGCGTGTAGTGATCCTTGACGGAGTTGTCCCCCAACAATTACCTCTGGGATTGGATGTAGCCCCCGATGCCCAACGTGCCCTGGAGTTGATCTTTGCCCGATGTAAGATGGATAAACCCTGCACTGAAAACTTTCCTGATATTTCTACCCGGTTCGACGAAACCCTATCCGCGCTAGAGACGGAACCGGTCCTCGTCCGGGTTGCACACCCGATCACCGGAGAACCCATTGAGTTTGATTTCACTCATGAGATGTTTGCTGCTGTGATGCGGTTTTACAGTTACAGTCCCGAAACCGTAGCGTTGATGCCCTTACTCATCTCCACTGCCGAGGAAGATTACTCGCGGCTGGCTTCGCAGTATCTCATTCTGACAGGGGATTTGACAGAAAGCATCAGCAATGGGATGGGGTACTCTGTACAGTGTGCGGAGGACGTTCCCTTTTTTACCAGCGAAGAGGCAACGCAGGCCGGAGAAGGGACCTACCTGGGTGATATGATTTCGGTAGGACTGCGAGCAATTTGTGAAACCTGGCCGCGCGGTGATGTTCCGGCAGACTTCAAAGATCCCGTCCAATCCTATCTCCCCGTCTTACTGCTTTCAGGCGAACATGATCCGGTTACGCCCCCGGTATATGCCGAACTGGCCGCGCAAACGCTGCCCAACAGCCTGCACTTGATCGCCCCAGGGCAAGGGCACAATGTCATCCTGCGAGGCTGCATTCCCGACCTTGCCGAGACCTTCCTCGCCAATGGCACGCTAGATGGCCTGGAAACAGATTGTGTCAGCAAAATCGAGCCCTTTCCGTTTTTCATTAATTTCTCAGGGCCGATGCCGTAACGTAGCGCGAATGTAACTGCTCAGGCTATAAGAGAAAATTTCGGGCTAGTCCTCTAACGATGATCCAAGTCACCAACCTCCACAAATCCTTTGGCAAAGTCCACGCCCTGAACGGGGTAACATTCACAGCCCTCGACGGGAAAATCACCGGCCTGCTCGGCCCGAACGGCGCGGGGAAAACCACCTGTCTCCGCATCTTGTACACCGTCATGAACCCCGATCAGGGAGAAGCCCTGGTGGATGGGTTTGATGCAATCAGGCAACCGCTCGAAGTCCAAAAGCGGATTGGCGTCCTGCCGGATGCTCCGGGTATCTATCCCCGGCTGACGACCCGTGAAAATATTCGTTATTATGGGCGCTTGCATGGATTAAACGGGATAGTGCTGGAGCGAAAAATTGATGAACTGGTTAAGTTATTCGACATGAAGGACATCGCCGACCGCCGGACGGAAGGTTTCTCCACAGGCCAACGAGTGAAGGTTGCCATTGGCCGGGCGCTGGTCCATGACCCCAAAAATGTTCTCCTCGATGAACCCACCGGTGGTCTGGACGTAATGAGCACCCGTGCGATGCGCGATGTCATCCGCCGGATGCGCGAGAGCGGCAAGTGTGTGTTATTTTCCAGCCACATCATGCAAGAAGTCTCCGCCCTTTGCGATAATATTGTCATTATCGCAAAAGGAGAGATCGCCGCCGAAGGTACCCCAGAGGCGCTGCGTCGCCAGACCGGGTACGAGAATCTGGAAGATGCTTTTGTGGAGGTAATTGGGAGCGGGGAGGGGTTGGAGTAACGATGTTAAACAAAGTCTTAATCATTTTCCAAAAAGAAGTCCTCGATAACCTGCGCGACCGTCGGGCGCTATCCTCGACTTTAATTGGCACTTTGCTAGGCCCTGGCCTGATGCTGCTCCTGTTCTTCGTCATTGGGCAGACGGTGGAGGATGCAACGCAGCAGACTCTCCAGCTCCCTGTTGCGGGAGCAGAACACGCGCCCAACCTGATCGAATTCCTGGAACAAAACAATGTCGAAATTCTCAATCCGCCTGCCGATCCCCAGGAGAGTGTCCGGGTGGGGGATTACGATGTGATTCTAATCGTGCCCGAGGGGTATGGTGACGATTTGCAAAATGGCATTCCCGCTACTGTGCAATTGGTCGTGGACGCCTCGCGCCAGTCATCACAAGTGGAAGTAGACCGCACCGAAAGGCTTCTGGATAGTTATACGCAGCAGCTTGCAGTTTTACGGCTGGTGGCGCGTGGAGTCAGCCCATCCATCCTTCAGCCGCTATCTGTCGAAACCATTGACGTTGCGACCCCCCAAAGCCAGGCCGCGAGTCTCTTGGGAACCATGCCTTATTTTTTGATCTTTTCGGTCTTCTTAGGGGGGATGCACCTGGCTATTGATACCACCGCTGGGGAACGAGAACGTAACTCGCTTGAACCGTTGTTGATCAACCCCGTATCCCGCCGGGACATGGTGCTGGGGAAAATGGGTGCGACCGTTTTATTTACGATCGTTTCGCTGATTGGGACCGTTACCGCATTTGGGGTATTGTTTAACCTGGTTCCCCTGGAAGATTTTGTCGGCACACGGATTAATATCAATTTAGGGGTGATGATGGCGATCTTTCTAATTTGTTTGCCGATGGTGTGTCTCGCTGGCTCCATTCAAACCATTATTGCTGCGTTCTCGCGCAATTACAAAGAAGCCCAAAGTTATCTTAGTTTTCTACCCCTCATTCCCGCCCTGCCTGGGATGTTTCTGGCTTTTGTTCCGGTCAAGCCAACCTTATGGATGATGATGATCCCCACGTTTGGCCAGCAACTGCTCATCAACCAGTTGATGCGCGAAGAGCCGGTGCTGGCGATCAACGTGGTCGTTTCGATCAGCATCACCCTTTTGTTGAGCCTGGTATTGACAGCCGTTGCGGTGTGGCTGTACAAAAAAGAACGGATTTTATTCGGAAGATAGGGATGCTCAAAGACAGGTACGGGTCTACTGCGCTGGTCACAGGGGCTTCTGCCGGGATTGGGAAAACGTTTGCATATGCCCTGGCGAAAGCGCAATTTGACCTGGTGCTGGTAGCACGCAGAAAAACAGCCCTCGAAGAAATTGCTGCTGACCTTGCCAGGACGTATTCCGTGCGAGTGCATGTCCTGGATCAGGACTTGGGGCAAAAAGATGCAGCGGATAAGATTTTGGAGTACCTCAACGCGGCAGGGCTGGAGATTGATGTCTTGATCAATAATGCCGGGTTGGGTTTGCACCAGCGGTTTATGGAGATGTTGCCTGAACAGATCGAGACGATGATCCTGTTGAATTGTTATGCACCCGTAGTTCTCACCCATAAAATTTTGCCCCGGATGAAGGCGCGCGGCAAAGGGGCGGTAATCATTGTTTCGAGTGCGGTTGGACAATCCCCGATTCCGAATTGGGCGGTCTATTCTGCCACCAAAAGTTTTTTGACCGTTTTTGCCGAAAGTTTATATGGGGAGTGTCAAGGCACAGGGGTGGATATTTTGGCCGTCTTGCCGGGGGATACTACCACCGAATTCAGAAGTGCGGGCGGGTTGGAGAACCGGTTTCCCATCCCCGTGCGGACACCGGAACAAGTGGTGGGTACGACCTTCCGCGCATTGGGGCGCAAGCCCTCGGTGGTGGATGGGATTTTCAACCTGGGGTATGTGCTTTTTGCCCGTTTTGCGCCCCGA
This sequence comes from Anaerolineales bacterium, assembly GCA_035293165.1. Classification (GTDB taxonomy): domain Bacteria; phylum Chloroflexota; class Anaerolineae; order Anaerolineales; family JABWBV01; genus JABWBV01. The sequence continues at coordinate 3,849 of DATDOR010000685.1, forward strand.
AAGTGGATGATTGCGATCAATAAGTTTTTTTGGCGGAGATGCACCGACAGGGAAATTCACCCCATTCTGGCGGGGGCGGGTGGTTGATCCTGGTCTGAATTCCAGATTTCGATGGGGGAGATGGATTAGCAGGCATTAAACATTTGTTAACATTTTGTTGACCTCTTGTTAAAGCAATTTTGTGAACGTGTTAACCAAGCCCGGCTATGATTGAGGTATGCCTGAGAAAATTCTCATCGTCGAAGATGATCACACTTTACAAGAAACCCTAACCTATAACCTGGCCCGGAATGGGTACGATGTGAACGCCGTCGGTGATGGGGAAACGGCATTGGATATGGCACGCCGTTACATACCCGATTTGATAGTGTTGGACATCATGTTACCTGTGATGGATGGGTTTGATGTGTGCCGTATTTTGCGCCAGGATATGAATACGCCCATCCTGTTTTTGACGGCTCGTGATGATGAAATTGACCGGGTATTGGGCCTGGAAATGGGTGGAGATGATTATTTGACAAAACCCTTCTCGATGCGGGAATTGATAGCCCGCGTCAAAGCGCTACTCCGGCGGGTTCAATTAGACAAAGACGAGTTCAATGTCACCGATGATGCTCCTGCAGATGAGGGAATCCTTCAGTTTGGAAATTTAGCCATCCATACCAGGCGGCGTGAAGTTACATTGGATGAAATCCCGAGAGGGATGAAACCCAAGGAATATGAATTACTACTTTTCCTGGCACGCCATAAGAGCCAGGTTTTACCGCGTGAGTTGATCCTGGACCGGGTCTGGGGATGGGATTTCAATGGTGGAAGCCGGACGGTGGACGTTCATGTACGCTGGCTTCGGGAGAAGATTGAGATGGAACCAAATTCCCCTGAGCGAATTGTGACGGTAAGAGGAATTGGCTACCGGTTTGATGGCTGAACAATTGTTAATGGGTAATTGCTAATTGCCAGGGAATTTCAATTGAAGATAACCATTGACCATTAGCAATCAACAATTAGCAATTAAACCCTTGTTAACAAACCATTGACATGCCATTAACCTTAAGATACCGCTTCGTTAAACATGGCACGTTATGATGACCTCTGAGGGTTCAACATTCTCAACCAAGGAGTTCAAGATGTTGTCATTCATTTTCTGGATTCTAGCCAGCCTGTCTTTTATTTGTTCAATCATTTTCCTCTCGGCCGTCATGATGTCGTCCCGACTTTTACGATACGAAGAATCGTACGAACCAGAAAGTTTTATCTTTTCACATGATGACCTGAAGCGGAAAGAATTATCTTTTCGCTCAGGCAAAACAGTCCCTGTTGGCAACGCGCCAGGTAATTGAGACTGGCCGTCTGTACATCGTATTCAAACACTTTAATTTGGAGGTAGAAAAAATCTTATGAAAAACATACTTTACCGCTTATTTGTTGCTATCATGCTGCTCTCAATCCTTGTGACGGCCTGCGCTCAGCCTACGGCTGAGCCCCAGACCGCCAGCGAAGCACCCACCGAGGTGATGGAGGAAGAACCCACTGAAGTCATGGAAGAGCTTACCGAAGCGGAGGGAGAACCCACCGAAGCAGCAGCAGCCACAGAACCCGCTGCAGAAACCACCGAAGAAGAGCCTGCTGGCCTCCCCAGTGTAGATGGTATTCTTCCTGGCGTGGATCCGGCGGCGGTGAGTGGCGCCATTATTTCGGCGGGCAGTTCGACGGTGTTTCCGCTCTCGGAAGCCATTGCGGCTCGATTTGAAGACGAAGGCTTTTCGGGTGAGATCACTATTGACAGCATCGGTTCCGGGGCCGGATACGAGCGTTTCTGTGTGACCGGTGAGAGTGACATCGCC
>DATDOR010000686.1:0-8205 GCA_035293165.1 Anaerolineales bacterium
AAAGAGGGCATTGAGGGCAGCGCGTCCCGCTTCGGTGCCGTTTTCAATTTGCGTGAGCAACCGGGCCAGTGCCAGCCGGTTGCCATCCAGGACGGGGGAGATATCGATCATGTGGCAGCTTCAGCCCCCAAAACCGCAATCGTAATGTCGCGAATAATGTCATCCGTCAACGTGCCGGGGCCATATACCCCCGCCAGCCCCATTGCTTTTAAGGCCGGGATGTCTTCGTCCGGGACAATCCCGCCGAGAAACACTTTCACATCCTCCTGCCCGTTCGCCCGCAGCAATTCAAGGATACGGGGAACCAGGGCATTGTGCGCGCCGGAGAGAATGGACAGGCCGACGGCGTCCACGTCTTCTTGAAGGGCGGCTTCGGCGATCATCTCCGGGGTTTGACGAAGGCCGGTGTAGATCACTTCCATCCCGGCATCCCGCAGGGCGCGCGCAACCACTTTTGCACCCCGATCATGTCCGTCCAGACCGGGTTTGGCAACCAGTACGCGGATTTTTTTGTCGCTCATTTTTCCTCCAGAAAGGTCTTTTAAGGGTTACTGCTCAGGCTAAAAGAGAAGGTTTCGGGCTAATCCCCTTCCCGGCTGAGTAGTTACATTGAAGGTATTGATGGGCATTATACCGCAGCCATTGGCATTACATCGGCTATAATACGCCCATGCCATACCGCAGCCTGAACGCTGAAAAAATCATCGAAAGCGCAGACCTCCTGTGTCAACGGGTACAGGAAAGATTTCCCAACCGGGGAATTTGCCGTGTATGCACCGAGGCCAAACAAGTTGCTCACGAAGCTCGTAAACGTGCAGAATGGATTGCGAACCCTCACTGGGGTTTTCGTACTGGCATTGGCGTGTTGATCCTGTTGTTAGCCGCAGCGAGCCTGGCTGCGTTTTCTGGGTTGCTTAGATGGATCGACATTGGGAACGTAGATTTGATCAGTTTTCTGGAAGTGATCAATAATGGCATCAATGATGTCATCTTCATTGGTGCAGGTCTTTTCTTTTTAATTTCACTCGAAGGTCGGGTCAAACGCCGCCGGGCGCTTCGAGCACTCCATGAACTTCGCTCCCTTGCCCACGTTATTGACATGCACCAACTCACCAAAGACCCGGAACGCGTCCTCAAGCGAGGAACCCTGACTTCTTCATCCCCAATTGAAACCATGTCGCTGTTCGAGTTATCCCGTTACCTCGATTATTGCAGCGAATTGCTCTCCCTGATTGGCAAAATTGCAGCCCTCTATGTGGAAAATTTTGACGACAGCGTCGCACTCTCCGCTGTCAACGAAATCGAGGACCTGACCACCGGTCTCTCCCGCAAAATCTGGCAAAAAATCATGATCCTGAATGCGTTGGAAACGCACGGACTCGTAGCCTCCCAGACCGTTGAAGCTGATCATCACCCCCACCCTTCCGAACCCGAACCTGTCCCCGACCCCACATGAGCATAGAACGAAGAGCAAAAGTTCAGGCCCTTTTAGGCGGCGCAGCCTGGGCCGCCCTCCTTTTCACCCCTATCGAAACCGATTTTCTACGGCAGATCACATGGCTATTGTTGCTTGCTATCCTCGTCATCTTCCCGCTTGGGTTTTCACTCACCGGGCCTTATTCATCCAAAAATTCATCTTCCATCCTCTATAAAGTTGCCCTCTTTCTCCAACCTTTTGCCGCAGCAATTGTTGTGACAGCTTTTTTTCTCCCAAAAGGGGTGCTGTCGGGGACATTTGCTATCGTCTGGTTGCCCCTGACATTGTTCGCTGCTGGACATGGGTTGATACAACTGCGGGAACGGGGATGGCGCGCCGTTTTCAATCACCCTGCTGAAACCTGTCTGGCATTGGCCCCGCTTTACCTCCCCATCGGGGCGATTTGGCTGCTCGCTTCCCGGCTGGGAACACAACCACTTGGTTTTGCCGAACCGATCATTATCCTGACCGCCGTGCATTTTCACTATGCAGGGTTTGCCGCGCCTGTCCTGTGTGGGTTAGCAGGGTTGCATATGGGAAATATGAAAAACTGGCAAAAGAGCATTTACCGTATGATTGCCATCATTGTCATGCTTGGCCCGGCATTGGTCGCGGTTGGGATCACCTTTTCCCGTCATGTGGAGGCGGTGGCAGGGGCGGTTTTGGCGTTGGGGTATACGGGTTTGGCGCTGATCACGCTGGGGCGCGTAATGATGCGTGTCAACGGTACCCTTTCCCGCGTGTTTCTGGGGATCTCATCCCTGGCAGCAGTGGTGACGATGTTCGCGGCAGCCGGGTTCGCCCTGCGGGGGACGCTGCCCGCATTATCCATCCCGCAAATGGTCACGGTGCATGGGTGGGGCAACGCAATTGGATTTGTGCTTTGTGGGCTGTTGGGGTGGGGGCTGAAACGAGCGGATTAAATGAAAACAGCCCCGGTTGGGGCTGCTTTCACGAGGAGAATTTAGCGATTGGTTCCGCCGTTATTGTTGCGGGAGCGCATCCCTACTGGATGATACGTAGGTTCGGGACGCGGGTTGTATGCCGGGGACTCGTAATCCGCACGAGGAATGGGTTTTGGTTTGGGGGTGGGGCGAAAGGCCGGACGAGGCAGGGTGTTAGCAGGCTGGACACCGGCAGGCAGTGATGCGGTGTTACGCCCACCCCTCATCGGGCGCTGTGAAGGGCTGGATAACCGGGCAAGGGAGCGGTGTTCGGCCTGGGTGAAGAGGCGTTCACCTGCAACGGAAAATGTGCCAATAATGAGCACCCGGCTGAGCCAGACCATGACCGCGACGAAGACAGGGACAGTCTTGAGCAAGGTTTCCCGTTCGACAACGGCGTTGCCCAGGCTCTGGTGTTCGAGGATGGCGATGGAAACCCCCCACCAGGTGAGCATGGCGTTCATAGTCGCGGCGAGGAGCCACGCGCCGAACAGGTACCATACTTCGGCGGGTTCGTCTGCGCCCTGTTCGGGGGTGAACAGACGGGCGATGCCGGCAAAATCAATGCCACAGAAAGCCAGGGCCAGGATGGTCGCCCAGCGTACGCCTGCGAATTCGAGGTCGCCGAGCAGATCGGAGAGGGCAAATTCGGTGGTGCTGTAATTGAACATCTCAAATGCGAGCAGCGCAAAGATGATCATGACACCCCATAACAACCCTCGTTGGAGGAGAGAGTGTTGGAGTAAAGAGTTCATACCAAAAGAGTTTGTTCGTTGGGCCATATCAGCCTCCTAAAAAGTGAAAAAGAGAAGGAATGGGCATTATGGAACTTCCGTTCTATATTCTATATAAATAATAGAACATCTGTACTATTTTGTCAAGAGGCAATTTTCGGAGGCCGCAGGATTCCACCTTTGGCTTGATGGCCTTGTCCAATGACGATAAAGGCTTTTTCGTCGCTTTCTCCAACGATGGACTTCAGCGTATCTACATCCGGGCGGGTGATGGTACAGAACAAAATCGAACGTGTTTCGTGGGTAAACATGCCCCGCCCTTCCCAATATGTGACTCCTACCCCTAACCGTTCCATCAAATTCCTGGCGACGGGTTCAGGGGCGCCAGTGATAATAAATGCTGTCCGAATCACGCTAGGGCCTTCCAACACATAGTCGGTTGCCAGGCCCCAGACAAATAGCATCAAAACAGCGTATAAAGCTTTTTCAAAACCAAACAGTATACCTATCCCCAGAATGATCCCACTATCCACCATCAGATAAAGCTGGCTGGTCGGAATTCCGGTCTTGAATTGAATAATCCGGCTGATGATCCCTGTCCCGGCAATGGTGCCCCGCCCGCGGAAGATCAATCCAGAGCCGATCCCGCCGGTTATCCCACCGAAGATGGCATTCAGTAGCAGATCGTGTGTCAGACCGGTTGCGGGCATCCATTGCGCCAGCAGGTCTACCCCGGTCGTATAGAGCAATGTGACATACGCCGTGCGCGTCAGAAAGCGAAACCGCCCCAGGTTGAAAAATCCCAACACGAAAATTGGAATGCTGACAAACAACATCGTCATCCCTTGCGGCCACCCAGTGAAGTTGTTGATGATCAGGCTGATGCCAGAAAGACCACCGGGAGCCATCTTCGCCGGGGCGATAAAGGTGTTGAAGTTAATCGCCAGGATGATGGCTCCGGCGGTCATGGGGAGGTAATCACGAGTTAACTCGCGGGAATGGACAAGAGCTGATAAGGTTTTGAGGGTATTTTTCATAATAACACTCCATCATGTTGATATGAGTTCAAATATAGGCTCTTTGGGATTTGCTGTGGTTGCCTCCCCGCCGATTCCCAAAGAACCCAAATATACAAACTCAGTTTGTGATTGTACACGACTATAATCACCCAATGCACAAATCCCAATCCATTTCCACATTACGTGTCCTTCTTCCAATCAGTATTGGGACTTGTCTCTCACTATTGGGTGATACTTCCTTATATACCGTCCTGCCCACCCACATCACCGAGGCTGGTATCTTGCTGGCAAACGTGGGCATTTTGCTCTCCGCCAACCGATGGGTTCGCCTCCCCCTAAACGGGCCAGCCGGATTCTTGATTGAACGCTGGCCGCGTAAACCGGTCTTTGTCCTGGCGTTATTTCTAGGCGTGATATCCACAACTTTGTATGCGGTGACAAATGGATTTTGGCCTTTGTTCGTCGCGCGATTATTATGGGGCATTGCCTGGGTAGGCATCTGGATAGGGGGAAACACCATTGTGATGGATATTTCCACGCACGAAAATCGCGGCCGCCGGGTTGGAATTTACCAAATGGGTTTCTTCATTGGGGCAGGAGGCGGTGCGTTTCTCGGCGGGGTGCTGACCGATCTCTTTGGCTATCATACTGCGATGGGCGTCAATGCAGCGCTATCCCTGGCTGGGGCCTTGTTAGCTCTAATATTTCTCCCGGAAACTCGAATGTGGCTGGGGAACACGAATCTAGTTCCAGTGGAGGTACAAGAAACAAATCCCGTCCATACCCGCCAATTTTATCGAACCCAGCTTTCCGAAATGGCATCCGCGACCGCTCTGCTTGCTGTCACTCGTCTGGCCCAGGCCGGATTTCTGATAGCCACCTTTGGACTTTTGCTCCAACAAAATTATGGAGAGGCAATTTCATTCTCAGGGATGACAGTTGGAGTCGCCACACTTACTGGGCTAGGATTGGCGATGACAACCTTCGTTGCGATGATCACTGCCCCGATTTCGGGCAGCCTTGCGGATCGAACCCATAATCGCTGGCGGGTGGCAGTGGGCGGTCTGGTATTTGGTGCGGTGGGGTACGGGTTGCTCACCTTCCGCGCGCCTGCTGCAATCATTGCTGGGCTAATCGGCACCTCTATCGCCGCTGGAACCAATACCAACCTGTCTACCTCCCTTATGGGCGGATTAGGACCTCCTAACCAGCAAGGACGACGATTGGGCATCTTGTTCACTGTAGGTGATCTTGCCAGTGCGGTCGGTCCACCTCTTGCTTACTGGTTGATGGCAACCACACAATTAGAAGGAGTGTATTGGACGGCCACCGGGGTTTGTGTCCTCATGGGCGGAGTAACCATGAGATGGTCAAAACGCTAAAGAACCTTGCCAGTGATATAATTTCCTGGCAACTATTCCCCAAAAAAATTGTGCCCCCAAAAAAAGATTATGACCACCCTCACCCCCGGACAAGAAATCGGCCCCTACCGGGTCATCGAACAAGTCGGCAAAGGCGGCATGGCTACCGTTTACAAGGCCCACCACGCCGCGATGGATCGCTACGTTGCCATCAAAATCCTCCCCTTCCAGTTTGCCCAAAACCAGGAATTCAATGACCGCTTCCGCCGGGAGGTCCGCGTCATCGCCAAACTCGAGCATCCGCGCATCCTCCCCGTCTATGATTCCGGCGAACATGAAGGCACGCCTTACCTCATCATGCGCTACCTCGACGCAGGCACGCTCAAAGAGCGTATCGAAGCAGGGAAAATGCCCCTCCATGAAGTTGACCGCATCTTCACCCAACTGGTAGACGCCCTCAGCTACGCGCATAGCCACGAAATCATCCACCGCGACATCAAACCCTCCAACGTCATGCTTACCCGCCGGGGTGACGTTTTCCTGACCGATTTCGGCATTGCAAAACTCATCGGCGAACACACCCAATTCACTGCCAGTGGCGCGATCACCGGCACGCCCGCCTACATGAGTCCCGAACAGGCTGAAGGCCGCCCGATTGATGCCCGCGCGGACATTTATGCCCTCGGCATCGTCCTCTACGAAATGGTCACCGGCCGCGTCCCTTACGAAGCCGAAACCCCCCTTGCCGTCATCCTCAAACACCTCCAATCCCCACTTCCCCCGCCCAGCAGCATCACCGAAATCCACCCCGCTGTCGAACAAGTCATCCTTAAAGCCCTCGCCAAAAGCCGCGAGGACCGGTACGCTACCACAGAAGAATTACTCATCGCCTGGAAAAACGCCATCCAGCAAGCCCAGAGTGAAAAAGACACCCTCGCGGGGACGCCACCTGCCGGCCCGACTCTCGTCGCCCAACCAGCCGCCTCGCCCGTGCCTACCCCAACTGGGGTCGCCGTACCCCCACAACCTGCCAAACCCACACCATCCCCTAAAAAACGCAGCCCCTGGTTTTGGGTGGGTGGGGGCCTGGCCGCGTTGGCCCTCCTCACCGGCTGTGTCTTTGGCGCGTTCTCTATTTACCGGGTATGCTGCGCGCCTCCCGGCCCGGATAATCCCCCCCCCGGGCAGACATCCGGGGACGGGAATCCACCGGAGGAAAGTCTCCCGCCCGGTTCAAGCCTCCCCGCCCCCGTTGAAGGGGAGGGGGAATGGGAATCCTGGACGGGCGCCGGGGTTGTGTTCACCGTTGTTTATTCCAATGGACAAGTCCTGGCTGGCGGCCTGGGGGGCATCAGTGTTTACAATGAGGACTGGGATTTTGTCCGCCAGATCACGGTGCAGGATGGCCTGCCGGATAACTGGGTTTATTACCTGTTTCTAGATGAAGAAGGGGACGGCGATCTTTGGGCTGGGACCGCCAACGGATTGGTGCGTTTCAATGGTGAAGAATGGGTCACTTATGGATATGAAGACGGGCTGGACGATACCACGATCAACTTTGTTGGCCGCGTCGAAGATTCGATCATCGCCGGTACAGGATATGGCCCGGATGGAGGCGGCATCAACTTCTTCGATGGTTCAAGTTGGAAACAGCCCAACAATTTTGATTCCACGTCTGAAGAGGATCCCAACCGGTTTGACAACTCCGTTTGGGGAATTGTTTATGATGAAAACACCGGCCTGATTTGGTTCGCTACCGAAAACGGACTGGGGGCATATGATGGCAATGCCTTTACCCGCTATACGACCGATGACGGTCTGCCGGACAATTTCATCAACGGCCTGACGATTTTCGAGGATGGGATGTTGATCATCACTACAGAAAGCGGCGCGGGTTACTACGACGGGGAGAGCTTCCAGGTATTCGAACCCACCCGGGGGTACACCATAAACGATGCAGTCGTTGACTCCGAAGGACGTTACTGGTTCCCCGGAGGGAGCGGTGTCTGGCGCTATTCCCCTGAATCGGGCAATTGGGACCTCTTTGAAGGCGGGGTGGATTTTCCAGAGTACACATCCTACCGCGCCGTCGCAGATGCCGACAATAACGTTTTTTTTGGTACAGATGGGGAAGGTGTTGTGGTATTCGATGGGGAAGATTTTTTCATACTCGACCGTCCGGCTGGCCCATTGGCGACAGCCTACTGGGGCATTTTGGAAAACCCGGAGGGATCGCTGTGGTTCTCCGAGGAATACGGCTTGACGATAGACGCCTACAATTCCGCCAATGATGAGTGGGAGAATATAGAACTCGATGTGTGCTGTGTGATTCCTTTTGCCTTCGATGCAGAGGGCAATCTATGGGGCGGAGGGGATACGGGTTTGTGGATCATAGCGCCGGATGGGAACGCGACCAACATTACAACTGAACATGGCCTGCCATCTAATCAGGTCTATCATCTGAGTTTTGCGGGGGATGGGACGACCTGGCTGGCAACGGACTCCGGCCTGGTGCAGATGAATGGTTTTGAGGTCACGCAAGTGCTAAGAGCAGCAGACATAGGGCTGGAAAGCGATTGGACGCGTATCCTGCTCGCGGCGAGCGACGGCTCTCTGTGGGTGGGCCGGGAAGGCGGCTTGAGCCACCTCACCCCGGACGGGACGTGGGAG
>DATDOR010000687.1:0-8360 GCA_035293165.1 Anaerolineales bacterium
TCGTGAACGGGGCGTTCGTGAACCAGGTGTTCGTGAACCAGGTGTTCATGGTCAGTTCCTTTTGTTGATTGGTTTGATGACCATAGTTTCACCTTTTTGAAGTGCCAAAAAAAGCGCACGAACTGCCAAAAAATGCCGCAAAAACTGCCGAAAACTGACACGTCAGTTAAATTCCAAGAAGGCCCTTCGCCTTTGTCTGAAAAGATTTCATATCTGTTCAGAAGGAGGTGAAGGGCTCTCTGAAAATCTCGTAGCACCCAACTTCGGAAACCTGTGCAACTAGCGCGTTAGAATGCGTTTACCGCAAAGGGTAGCCTGCTTCTCTGCCGAACCTTCTCGCCACACAGCATCTGGTAAAGCGTCTCGTGCCGGTCAAGCGAACGCGGGCGGGAGTGTTGTTCTGCAATTTGACGTCCCTCTAACCCCATTTGCCGGGCACAGGCGCGGTCGCAAAGCACGTCCACCAGGTGCTTGGCCATCGCATCCACATCCTTCGGTGGGACGAGATAGCCGTTGATGCCATCATGGACAATCTCAGGCACACAGGTCGCCCGCACCGCCACGACTGGCAAACCCGACCCCATTGCTTCGAGCACCACCAACCCTTGCGTTTCAATTTCCGAGCCGGTCACAAACACGGTCGCCATCCGGTAAATGTTTGGTAGCTCATCCGTAGGTTGAACAAATCCGGGGAAATGGCTACGATCCCCAATTCCGTACCACTCAGCAAGTTCTATCAACCGCTCGCGCAGTTGCCCATCCCCGACGACCAGCAGTTGCGCGACCGAGTTATGCATCGCTTTTGCCGCCGCCTGCACGACCAGATTCACCTGCTTGTCCATATCCAGCCGCCCCACATGAAGAATGACAGGACGCTCAGGGTCTAACCCAAATCGCTGGCAAAGGTGAAGCCGTTTGGCGGGCTCGAGCGGTTGCGGGCTGAACCGGTCCAAATCCATCCCATTACTGATCGCTACCGGACGAAATCCGGCATGTTCCTCGATCACCTTTGCGGTCGTTGGCGTGGGGGAAATGAATTGGTCGGTCTGCCGATGGAGCCAGCGGCAATATTGCCAAAGGGCATTTTCCACCCCTTTTCGTAGTCCGGGCACATCCGGCAAATATGCCGAAACAAACCAGGGGAGTTGGTGAGTGGTCAGTGCAAGCGGAACACCTAATTTTTTCCCTGCCAGAATTCCCGCAAGACCTACGCTTAAGGAATCGTGGAGATGGATCACATCCGGTGCGAAGGTTCTGAGTTCGTACAGAATGTCTGCATACGCCCAGGAGATGAAATGCTGGTTTGCGCGCGAGGGGTTAGGGGTTGATTGCAGGCGCACCATTTTCAGTCCCGGTTCCTGGGTAAAGTAGCCGCGTCCGGTGTCGCTGGCGGCGATGACCAGGACTTCATGTCCACGTGCAGCCATACCCTGCGCGAGATGTTGCACAACGAGTGCGGCGCCGCTAATCATAGGCGGATAAGATTGGGTCAGGAAGGCGATTTTCATTTTGGTACTCCTTATTGGGACAAGCCAAAGGCAGTCAGAAACCACGGATTACACTGATTTCATAGATGTTTCTTTTTTTATCGGTGTAATCTGGTAAATCCGTGGTTGATGGTTTCGTCCGCAATTACTGTTGTTCAATCATCGGGCCAATTTTTCGCCAGATGAAGTACATGACGATGGTGAAGATTACTGCGATAACAAACAAGGCAGGAGAAATCCGAAAACCCTGTGCGCCAATCAGGGCAAACAAGATGGAGGTTGGCAGGCGTCCGACAAAGTTAGCCACCCAAAACTTGCGGGATGACAGGCCGCTCAACCCGGCGACGAAGTTCATGACATCACTGGGAAAAACGGGGAGAATGAAAGAAAAGATGAAGAAGATTGTCCCCTGGCGTTCAGCCCGTTCCGTCCAGGTTGCGAGCACTTGCGCCGGAGCCAGTTTCTCGACGACTGGACGGCCAAACTTCCGGGCGAGCCAATAGCCAAACTGGCTGGCGACTACTGTAGCGGTGTGAATGAGCAGGAAACCAGGCAAAAGGCCGTACAGATACCCACCTGCAACCATGAATACGTGCCCGGGGATGGCGGCGACGATCACCTGGGCAAAGAGAATGATGAACAGCAAAACCGCGCCCAGGTTTCCATATTCACCCAAATAAGCGATGACCCCGTCCCGATCCTTGACGAGCGAGAGCAATTCTTGAACCGGGGTACGGAAGTGCCAGAGAGCGGTGAGAAAAACGACGACAAAAATGGCTTTGAATACTTTGGCTTTATTGAATTTCGGCAGGGTTGGGTTTTTAGTGAGAGAGATAGCTTGGGCGGTCATTATTGGCTCCTTGTGTTTGAGATGCCCCCATTGTCCACTCTCCGGCCTGCCAAAAGTAGAGAAAAAGCTGCCAAAAAACGCCAGTTTTTCAAAATTCAGCCACCAGGATGGATATTTGTCGTCAAAATAGATATTTTCGATTTTTGTGCGTAAGTTTTGATTGTCCATATAAAGTCTGACAATCAAAACATGGAATGGTTTCAAGCCAATGTTTCCCCAAATAAAAATCACCCCTACTCTCTGGATAAGACAGAGGTCTCTCCGAAAAAAAGGGGTGCGTGGGGGTGTCCACCCCCACGCACCCCTTTTTTTCGGGTCACTTCCATTCTGGGCTGAGTAGTTACCTTACGCTTTTTTAAACGCTGAATTCTGTCTAATGAACCCCTATCTCCATTTCCCCCAAAATCCGCGCGATGGAACGCAACGCGCCCCGGCGGGTGCGGTTGAAAGTTCCCTCAGAGATATACAACCTCGACATAATGTCCCGGTTCAGCCGGTCTTTGATATACGCATCGTGCAAGACCAGGAAGGGATGCCATTCGCGGGGTGCCAGGTCGCCGGGTTCTTTCCCCTCGGGGCGGAGTTTTTCCAGGGCTTCGGTCAATAAATCACACACTATTTTCCCCCGTTCTACATGGGTTATCGTCCCTCCGTCCGGGACTTGAGAACGGACTAACCTCAAATTGACCAGGGGCGAGTCCCCGAGAAAGGCGTAATCCTTCAGGTTTCGGTAAGCTTTTTCAACCACGGAGACAGATATTTTCTCAGGAGCCAGATCAGTTTTGGGTTGGGGAGTTTGGGCAAGTTGGTTGATTTTCTCGAGATGCTCACGCTCAACCTTTGCGTGCCAAATAGCAGCAGACAAACGGTCGCTGGGATCGAGCAAGTTTTCCAGGTCCCAATCCGAATACCGCAACCCGTTCACTGGACGCCCCAGGATGATTGCGCCGATCTGATCGGTTTCGGTATAGAGCGGAACCAGCAATGCCGCTTCGTTCAGTGGGGGCGGGAAGTGGCCCGGGGGAAGATGAAGCACGTCGTCGGCGGCCACATCCTGCCGGGTCAGGGAAACATTCTCGTGCGGCCATTCGTAGGCGACCAGTTGCGTGAGTGATTCGCCTTCGTCTACAAACAGCAATCCGTAAGTCGCACGCACGGTCGAGCACATGTTTTCCAGCGCAGGGGTCAAATTTTCCTCGATCTCCCCTTGCTCTGTTGCCAAATGACTTAGTCGTCGCAAGCTCTTCCGGAGGTCACTAATGTCACGTTGGTAGATGATTTTGTCAAGAATCTGTTCTCCTACGCCATAGAGCGATTGCGTAATTGCCGCCATGAGTACAACGACAACGTAGATGATAGGGGGGAGTTGGTAAACTTGCATCAGCATCCAGGTTGCGAGCAAGTAGAGCGAAGCCAAAATGACGAGAGAGACTGCGCTGTAAATAAAATCCCGGCGCATGGTTCGCCCCTCAGTGAGAGCGCTGTAACGGGCAACCCCATACCCAACCATCGTCACCGCCACTCCTAAAGGCAGGGAGACCGCGACAATGGGGATGGAAATGTTGAACCCAGAGCCTAAGATCGCGATCGGGCCAGCCAGTCCCGCAACTACCGTTGCGGTAGCAAGTAATTCAAGTTGCTTACGGAGAATCAGGGCGTTAGCTACCCGCGCGGAGCGGACGAGGTTAACAATACTCCAGCCCGTGAAGAATAGAATCGCCACGCCAAAGAAGGGATATAGCGGACCGCCTTGCAGGGTATTCAAAAAGAGCGCCTCCCCAACTTCGCTTTCATATAACAAAGGGGTGTATAGACGCAAAAATACCGCGACTGTTGCAATAAGATACCCCGCTAAAATACGTATCCAGCGCCAGGGGTTCAATGGCCCGCGCAGGAGGGTGGTGGCATGATGCCAGATTACGATGCCAAATGCAATAGACCAACCCAGCAGCCAGGAATTTTCCCCTTGGGCTTTCACTGGCCCTGCCCAAATCATGAGAATCAGACGAAGCCATAGGGGGCGTTCGGCGGGCAAGTTAGGAGGATAGAGGGCAAACAGAATGTTTAGGAATAGTCCCCCTATCATCCAAAGGGCAATTCCCGTTAACCAGGCAACTGGCTTACGAGGGTTGCGGGTGATTAAGTACAACCCTAGCCAAACCGCAATGGTGACCGAAATAAAGTTGACGAATATCGTTAGTGGATAAAGCAAGCTTCCACCCTCCAAGTAGGGAAAGGATTGGATCGCGTTTAAGATCTATACCCCCACATGGGGGGAAAGTTGCGCCAACTCGTTACGAATCTGTTCAATTAAGATCGAGTTACCGCGTTCCTCACCCACAGCATCGCGCTGGCGTTTTTTGTGGGAGAGTTCCGCGCAAAGATGATAAAACTTATTTGTTCTGATGTATTTGCCAGAGATTAAACTGCTCATCCGGGCCAGGCTCATCAAAAGTGCTGAACACGCCGTCTTATATTGGTCTTTAGAAATGACTCCCAAATCCACTTCACCTTTCAAATACCTGCGAAGGAATTTTTGTTCCCGAAAGGTAGCCCAAATGATCACGATCAGCATAAAAAACCAACCGGTCCAATCAATCACCGTTCCGAGTAACAAACCCTCCGCCCCTCCTATGACCGTCGCAAAGGTGTTGTGAAATGAATGGGTTATCACTGACAGTCCCCACCCGGCAATCGGCGCAGCAATCTTAATAAGCATATTTCGGTTCAATCGAGTGATTGCCAGGCCAATTCCAATAAACGCCGTGTAAAAAGGATGCTGCCAACCGACTAAAATATTCCGAACACAGGCCAAAACCCAAATCCCCTCATATCCTGATTCCTGGTACCCATAACTGAAGATATAAAACGAATTTTCCGTCGCGGCGAATCCCAACGCTGCAATCCCGGCATAGACAATCCCGTCTAAAATATTGTCAAATTCCTTGCGGAAAATCAAAAAAACAATGAGAACTGCAAAACCTTTCAAGCTCTCTTCGACTAACGGAGCGCTTATTGATCCGGTTGCAATGTCCGTGGCTACTTCTGAGCCTGTAATGAGGAAAACGCTAATTCCAAACAAAGTGTTCAATATGAAAGCCCCACCGGCCGCTACGACTGCCCCCCAAATAAACACGCCTCCTAGCAGCAAAATTGGTTCTTTCTCGTAACGATCTAACCAATAAACAAACGTGGCATATATGAAGGCAGGAATGACACCCAAAAATAGAGACAGGGTTACACCCATCACTTCCTCCTATTCCAAGTGAATAGCCATCCGGTGATAACGGGCAGCCAGCGGATTCCCGCCCAATTCGGCCACGACTTCATCGGGCCGGCCAGTCGCGCCTTCCCGCGCCTGCAAGGTCATTTGCAAACGCTGCTCTTCATCATCATCCTCAATCCGTTTAAGATCAAGGACCAGAGGACGTAAATCGTACACTTTCTTCTTCCGCTCGCGCGGCAAATGAGAGGCAGCTAGAAGGGCCGCGATTTTTTCATCCAAATTAGGAATGGGATCGAGCAATGTGACCAGAAATTCCGCAGAAACGATTTGATTCTGCACCTTTGGTACAGATAGATCAAGTTCCTCCAGGGAATGCAACTGCAACCCCGGCGGGGAAACGGACCGGATTGCAGACGCGATCTTGTCAATGGACATGGATTCATCCAACCACAGATCGGCCATTTCGCAATCGCTGGTAAAACCTAATGGTAGCGCACCCGACATCACCAGTTTTGGCCGCCGCGTAAACCCCTGACTAAACGCGATTGGCAACCGGGCACGCATCAACGTTCGGTACAAAGTTCGGTGGACATCCAGGTGTCCGGTGAACCGCATCGCGTCGGTTTTAGCGTAAGTCAGGCGAAGGCGCATTCAATCTCCAGCGATCATGACCTCGTTCAATGTTATCGTAACCGGCTTTTCCTTAATCGCTACAGGCATGAACTTTCCATCATTGGTCATCACATTCACTCGATTATTTGCCACTTCCGGGCACTGCCAGTGTTCGCCGGGCGTTTCGCGGCGCAATTGGGAGAAGACCGGCAAAATGCCACAGGCAAAACACTGGTTCCGGCAGTCAATGCGCGTCCGCCCGGCGAGGCTCCACAAATAGTCCTCCGTCAAGAATTTCTTCTTCAAAGCGGTAGACAGGTGTTCCCAGGGGAATACTTCATCGAGCGGGCGAGGGCGATGGGTGTAAAAATCGGGGATTAACCCGGCCTCCTCGTAAGCGGCTAGCCAGATGTCATAATCAAAGTGTTCGTACCAGGCGTCGAATTTCGCGCCCATTTTCCACGCGCGGTAAACCACTTCAGACAGGCGGCGATCCCCACGCGAGAGGGCGGCTTCGAGCATCGTCTCCTTGGGTTCGTTCCAGTTGAGTTTCAACCCTTTGCCCACCATATTCTTTTTCAAATATTCCTGTTTGGCATAAATCCGGCCGAGCGTGTCACAAGGAACCCATTGGAAGGGTGTTTGCGGCTTGGGCACAAAAGTGCTGACACCTGCTGTGAGGGTCGCCCGTCCGCCGATCAGCTTTCGACCTTCACCCAATACTTGCTTGCACAAGTCTACAATTGCGGCCACATCTTCCATAGTCTCCGATGGGTGACCAATCATAAAGTACAGTTTGATATGAGTGTATCCGCGTGAGTAAATCTCCCGCGCCGTTTCTAGCAACTGCTCGGTGCTCACCGGTTTATTGATGATCTCACGCATTTTCTCCGTTGCCGCTTCGGGAGCCAGCGTAAAACCATGACGACGGGTATCTTTAAGGGCGTCCATCAAATCTACGGACATCGTCTCAATGCGAAGGGATGGGAGGGAGATCGAGAGACCCCGGTCTGAGAATCGTTCTCCCACCGCCTTGATCAGATCCACCACATACGTGTAGTCGGATGAGGATAGGGATAATAATCCCACTTCCTCAAACCCTGTGGCATCTAGTGCCTCAGCCAGAGCATCACATATCTCATCCACCGTCCGCTCCCGCACGGGGCGGGTGATCATCCCCGCATGGCAGAAACGGCAGCCACGCGTACACCCGCGCATGATCTCGATGGGGATCCGATTGTGTGTCACCTCCACATATGGGACGACAAAACGCGTGGGCGGAGGTGGAAGCCGGGACACGATTCGCTTGACAATCGGCAATTGGGCTTCTTCGTATAACTTATCCAGATGGGAAAATGTGCCATCCTCGTTATAATTTGCTTCATACAATAACGGTACGTACACACCCCACAACTTTGCCAACTCATGCCAGAGTTCGGCGCGAGGGGCGCCACTTTCTTTCCATGCCTGGTGCGTTTCGACAATCTCTTGCATCACCTCCTCCCCCTCTCCAATGACAAACGCATCCACAAACGGCCACATCGGTTCTGGGTTAAAAGTTGCATGCCCCCCGGCAATAATCAAAGGATCATCGTCCAAGCGTTCAGAGGAAAAAAGCGGAATACCGGCCAGCTCTAATGTATTGAGCAAATTGGTGTAAAGCGTTTCGTAAGGGAGCGAAAAACCAATGATGTCGAATTGTTTAAGCGGGTGTTTGGTTTCAAGCGAGTACAAGGGGATGGCGTGTTCCCGCATGATCGCTTCCATGTCTGTCCAGGGACAGAAAGCGCGCTCGGCAAGCGTGTCTTCTCGGCGGTTGAGCAGGTCGTACAGGATGGCCAGACCCAAATTGGACATGCCCAAATCATAAAGATCAGGAAAGATGAGTGCGACCTTCGTTTTGATCCTCGCCCAATCTTTCACCACTTGATTGTATTCTCCCCCGGTATATCGTCCCGGTTTTTGAACGGTTAACAAGATCCTATCTAATTTTTGTTGGATTTCTACTGGAGTCATCATAGCTTCCTCAACTTCTGGCTCTTTGGGATTTGTCGTGGTTAATGCCAGATTTTGGGATGTGAGTGGGGTGTACACCCCACTCACATCCCAAAATCTGGGGACCTCCCCGCCGATTCCCAAAGAACCAATCCTGTTAACTCATTTGGGAGGAGAAGGGGGTTTTGGT
>DATDOR010000688.1:0-6462 GCA_035293165.1 Anaerolineales bacterium
CCACGAAACCCGGATCACAATCGGGAGGTAAATATTGCTCGCAGCGGCATTGGAGAAGGTACAGGTCACATCATCTCCCCAGGCCAGGGTGACGGAGAGGATGTGGTTGTCCAAATCGGCGCTCCAACTGGTGCTGTCACAGGAGAGATCGGCCAGCGACCACCCGCCGGGCAGGGTTTCCGTAATGGTGTAGTTACCCGATAAAAGCCCAGGGAAGGTGCGTGTGTCGGTCAGGCCATCGCCATTATCCGGCACGGCATCGTCCAGGGAAAAGACACTGGTCGCGAACTTCTGGATGCGGTCGTTGCCGGAATCAGCCACGTACACATACCCGGCCGCATACACCGCCACGCTACGAGGAACATTGAAATCCCCATCCCCGTTGCCATTGCTGCCCCACTGCGCCAGGTAGAGGCCATCGCTGGCGAACTTTTGGATACGATCGTTGCCGGAATCAGCCACATACACATTCCCGGCGGTATCCACCTCCACACCTTCAGGGCGGCCGAACTGCCCATCCCCGCTGCCAAAGCTGCCCGCCAGGCAGGGCAAGGTGGCCATGGTGCAAATTTCAAATGTGGTCGCCCCCGTGTCCACTCCCCAACCCCACATACGTTGAAAGTTGCCGCCGCTATCGAACTTCTGGATGCGGTTGTTGCCCCAATCGGCCACGTACACATTCCCGACGGCATCTACCAACACGCTCCAAGGTAATATGAACTCCCCGTTCCCGCTGCCAGGGCTACCCCATTTCAAAAGGAAGTTGCCACTGCTGTCGAATTTCTGGATACGGTTGTTGTAGGTATCGGCCACGTACACGTTCCCAGTTGCATCCACCGCCATGTCTATGGGTAAGTCGAACTGCCCATCCCCGCTGCCAAGGCTGCCCCATTTCAAAAGGAAGTTGCCGCTGCTATCGAACTTCTGGATGCGGTGGTTGAAGGTGTCGGCCACGTATACGTTTCCGGTGGCATCCACCGCCACGCCCCAAGGGGAGTTGAACTGCCCGTTCCCGCTGCCCAGGCTACCCCACTGGGTCAGATATGTGCCATCACTATCGAACTTCTGGATGCGGTCGTTGTCCGTATCGGCCACGTACACATTCCCGTCCGCATCCACTGCCACGCCACGGGGGCCACTGAGCTGCCCATTTGCGTTACCAAGGCCCCCCCATTGATCCAGATACATGCCTTCCGGCAGGTCACTGGTGAAGAGGAAGTCGGTGCCGTCTGCAGGTGCGGCCTCCTTGACAATGGTCAGGGTTGCAGCGAGGGTGGGCAGCAGGCACCAGGTATCCAAGGTGCCCGTATCTAGAACTGCATGATCAGAAACTTTCAATACCCAGGTACCTGACAGGTCTTCCCCGTCAACCGCACTGAGCGGATTATTGGGGATGAAGGAGCCTTGTATCGTGGGCACGCCCGCACCACATTCGTTTTCTACGCGCGTCGCTGCTTCGTCATCAAGGGTTGCCGAAATGTTATCGCCGCTGCAGCCGGTGGCGGTGGCGGGGACGCCTGGGCGGGCCACAATCGCGACAATGGTGCCGGTATCTTGATGCGTGAGCGTGACACGCAGGTTGCCAACCCAGGTGTGGGTGACGTCAAGGGAGACGTTCAGGTCTGCCAGGGTCCCGGAATCGCCAACAACCAGTGTATCCGTGACGCCTGCAGGCGTGTCATCAGGGATGGATAGGTTAGGGGTGCTGCAGTAGCCACCATCCCCTTGCGGTGTTGCTGCTACGGAAGGGGGGAATGGTTCCGTTATACCCAGTGTGAAGGCTGTTTCCTGTGCGGCGGCCCGTGTACCCGTCACGCGTAACAATGCCAAACAAAGAAGAAAAGTACAGGAAAAACGAACCATTGAGGGGGACATGATCAAGCTCCTTCACGTGAAAAAAATTTGGATGAGCCATATGCCATCACGATCTCCAGAAATGCCGGCAGCGTACAAGTATCATTACTCTCCCGCATCCTTCGACTACGCTGCCCTCAACCAATTTCGGGCATCGAGTCACTTGCCGCTCAGGATGCTGCACAGATGATGGACTGAGCAGTTACATTAAAAGGATTATAAACCCGATGTCAATCTTTTTATGATTTGACCGTTCCAAACCCCTGTGCTAAACTGATGCCCATGGATCAAACGCCGATTCCTGCACCCGTTGCCGAAATTGCTCCCGATGGGTGGCCAACTCCCCGCCAACAGCAAAAAATACTACACAAAAAACCTGAGTGATCTTACGGTTTAAATATGAAAAAGTTTTTTTCAACCATTTCTGTTTTTTTGATGGCTTTTCTGCTGCTATTGTTATTTGGATGGGTGAGCACATCCACCGCCAATGCACAGGTGGATAACCCACCCTCCTCGCCGGACGAAGATGAAATGCTGCCAGTCTCTAACCCGATGGAAGATTTGTTCCTCGACCAATTTGGCGGAAGCACTATTCCTCCGGCCCCTTCTTTCTGCATTCCAACCGCCGAACCATTCAGCAACGCTACACCGGTAGCCATCCCCAGCGGCCCGGCAGTTGTTTCCTCAACGATTACTGTCTCCGGCGCAGACACGTATTTGTTTGACCTGAACCTGACAACTTCTATTTCTCACACCTTTCCTGGTGATTTGGACATGACTTTGCGTTCCCCCCAGGGAACGATTGTCACCCTCTCTACGGATAACGGGGGTGGCAACAACGACGTGTTTGCTGACACGCTATGGGATGATGACGCCGACCCCGGCGGGCAGGTGCCTTATAGTGGAACGATACATCTGGTCACAGATCATTTTTATATGAATCAGGCCACTGCCTCTCCACTGGTTCCCGAAGAAGCGTTTGGCGCTTTTATTGGCGAAAACCCCAACGGGGAATGGGTGTTGACCATTTCCGATGACTTGGCAGGTGATGGCGGTTCACTTAATTTCTGGGCACTGCAAGTGGCCGCTCTGCCAACTTCTCCAGACCTGTTGGCTTTTGAGAATAGCAACGCAACGGCCATCCCTATCCCCTCAGGCCCGGCGGTGATTAGCTCAACCATTACCGTTTCGGGAATCGACTCGTATCTCTTTGACCTGAACCTGACCACCCACATCTTCCATACCTTTGCCAATGATTTGGACATGACTTTGCGTTCCCCTCAAGGAACAGTTGTCACCCTTTCTACGGATAATGGGGGAGGGAACGGCGATGTATTTGCCGATACCTATTGGGATGATGGTGCCAACCCCGGCGGGCAAGTACCCTATACCTCGAATGATGGGCTGGTCACCGACCATGTCTATACCAACCTGGTGAACGCCTCCCCGCTGGTTCCCGAAGAAGCCCTCAGTGCCTTCATCGGTGAGGACCCCAACGGGGATTGGGTGTTGACCATCTCGGATGATAAGGATTGGGATGGTGGATCGCTCAACTCCTGGGAGTTAGAACTCGTCACCGCGTCCTGTGACCCGATTGATCCGGGGATTTACGAATTGTTTGCCGGAACTTCCCTCAATGCAATCGGCGGTTCCAACGATGCACACCTTTTTGACGTAGATACGCCCGGCAGTTACCAACCTGTTTTCCACCGCCCCATCTGGGGAGCTGCCTTTGACGCCGCGCACAATCAAGTTTTATACACCTCCAGTGGCACTGCACCAGAGAACGGGTCAGAATTATGGACGTGGCCGGTGGATGGCAGCGCGCCTGTGATGCTTGGGATCATCACCACGGATGGGGTAACGGGATTGCAGATAGACGGCCTGGCCCTCTCCAATAGTACCTTGTACGGCTCGCGAGCTGCAGGCTTACAAGATGGGATCTACGAGATAGACAGCAATTCCCTGATAGCTACCCGCGTTCTCACCACCACAGACAGCATCAGCGGGATTGACGCAGACCCCAATACAGGCGTTCTCTACGGGGTAGACGATACCCTTCAGGCTTTGGTCGAGATTGATATCGCGCATGGCCTGATTACCCCAACCGTCTCGTACCCGGATGCAAACGAAGATGACCTGGATGGCCTGGCCATCAGCGCAGATGGAAAAGCCTATCTCATCCCGGATGACAACGACCCCGGGCTGATTTACGTTTACAACTTAAACACAGCCTCATTTGAAACTCCGCTTCCAATTCCCTGGACAACTTCTGATACTTTCTCTGGCGGCGCGTTTATTGCAACTCCTGAAATTCACACATCCCCCAACGAAATAAGTTCCTCGCAGCCTGCTTCCTCTCAAATCACTACCACGCTAACGATCAGTAACGCCGGTTGGGTGAACTTGTCCTGGAACATCTATGAAGACAACCTGCCCACAGGGGTGAACGAACCAGATACCCCCTCCGCACCCGCAGATGACCCCCTCCCCAATCCGGGTCTGGCGCTTACTGGCCCGGCCGGGAAGGTAACCGCACCCGAGCTGGAAACCCCCCTCGACGTGTTATACGACCAAACAGATAATGCGGACACAAACAGCATCCCCTCCCAGGCATTTGAGCCCACCCTGAATCAATATACGAATCGGGCCGCGGATGACTTTGTAATTCCTGCCGGTGGAGCCTGGACGATTGAAAGCGTATATGTCGCGGGCGCTTACCTCATCGGAACCGGGCCAGTCCCCCTGGTCAACGTGTCCTTCTACGCGGATCGCGATGGGTTGCCCGGAGCGACCCTATACACCTATGTTGGCCTGACAACTTTCACAGAGAACGCGGGTGAGCTGACCATTGACCTCTCAGCCAGCCCGGCTGTCCTGCCGCCAGGGACTTACTGGATGTCGGTGCAAGCCGACATGGATTTCAATCCCAATGGCCAATGGGGCTGGACAGAGCGCACGGTTCAGTCCAACAATGCTTCGGCTTGGGAAAACCCTGGCAATGGTTTTGGAACGGGTTGTGTTGGGTGGAATCCCCGTCTCTCTTGCGGGGTGGGCACGCAACCTGATCTGATTTTCCAATTATTAGGAACATCCGGAGTTCCGGCCTGCTATTTGCCAGGTGCCATCCCCTGGGTAAGTGTCTCCGATTCAATGGGGACAACCACTCCGGGCAGCAGTTCTGGAGTGGAAGTGGCCTTCGACTCGACTGGACTGGGGAGCGGGGTCTATACCGGCACTCTCTGCATCAGCAGCAATGATCCCCTCAACTCGTTGATCACGATCCCGCTAACGCTGACCGTGAACGCTGACGCCGATCTGGCCATCGAAAAATCGGCTCCCGACTCGGTCTTAACAAGCGAGACTTTCACTTACACATTGACAGTAACCAATCTCGGGTCCTCTCCCGCCTTGACAACCACTGTGGAGGATACACTTCCAACCGGCCTGGCCTTCGTCAGCGCTTCGCCAGGGTGTTCGGAAGCCGCTGGAGTCGTCACCTGTGATCTGGGCGAACTGGTTCCGGGGACTGTTGTCATTGAAATTGTTGTCACGGCCCCGAACGCCCACGACACACTTATCAATACCGCCACAGTAAGTTCGAGTTCCCCTGATCCGGTTGGTGGGAATAACAGCGACTCGGCAAACACAGAAGTTCGATTGCCAAAGATATACCTGCCGATCATTAATCGCTAATTGCTGTGCAAATCGAAAATGTAAGAGAACCCCATCTTCATGATGGGGTTCTCTTACGTTTAGGGCATCTCCTGGCCGACAAGATGTTGTTTTGTTACAACTCACGGAGGGGCTGGCCCCTTTGGGGCCGGAAAGAATGCCCACCCTCGGCGCAGCGAAAAAGTCGCAGGGCAATCCCTTTCGTTCATATGGGTATCGCAGTCTGGAAAAGTGTCGGGCACGTCCCTGCTGGTTTCGATACGGCGCGCGCCGCTTACCCTTCGACAAGCTCAGGCCATCGCTCAACCAGCGTTCGTAACCAAATCAGGGTTTGACCGTTATTAACCCCTGTGCTAAACTTTTTGCATGGCTCAAACACCCATTCCTGCCCTTGTTGCGGAAATTGCCCCCGATGGAAAACCAAATCCCCGGCAGCAACGAAAAATTTTACTTGCGCTGAGTTTGCGCCGCCAAAAGCCCGGGACGGGAAGCAGCAAGGAATTTTTACAAAGGAGAACGGCTATGAATCCCTGGCCCGATTTGCGCCCTGTCCTAGATGATATACCCTGGGCAATTGCAGGCGGTGTGGCGACACGTGCCTATATGCCGGAGCGGATGACACAGGATTTGGACATTCTTCTTCATCGGAAGAACTGCCAGGAAGCGTGGACGCGGTTTCTACAGGCGGGGTATGCGGTGGCTGAGGTGCTGGATGCGCCGTATTTCGTGGCGCGTTCATCGGAAGGGGTCGAAATTGACGTGATTTGCGCGGCATTTCCCTGGCTGGAAGAAGCCCTGGGCTTTCCGAACGTTGATCCGGCAGGGTATCCGGTGTTGGATTTGCCTTACTTGATTTTGATGAAGTTGATGGCAAACCGGGGGGTGGATATTGGCGATATGACGCGGATGCTTGGGCTGGCCTCGGAGGAGGAC
>DATDOR010000689.1:0-4120 GCA_035293165.1 Anaerolineales bacterium
GATTGATGCCTCAATCCGCTGAGGTGATGGTGGAAGGACTGTTGCAGCAAGTGAAGAGGTAAGATACGGCTTATGTGGAATCGCGCCGCAATTTCAGGCGGTGCGGGTGAAAGTTTGGACATCGGTGCGATAACATTTACGGAGAATGAACTTGACCAAATGGCCGGTGATTTTGGCGATCACCCCTGTCGGCAACCCCAGCACGGTTTTGGCCAGCAAGCGTTCCAGATTGCGTCCGGTATTTTGAACTTCGTTGAAGCGCCCTTCAAGCCGTTCCCGGATGCGGTTGAGCCACCGGTCAAATTCGCTATTGGCGGCGACCAATTCGTAGACCAGCGGCCGCCCTTCCAGGGCAGAGAGCGTGACGAGTTTGTAGCCCATCACAGGCACGGGGTTCGTGTCCAAGAGGAAATCGCGTTCGTCAACGAGAAAATAGAGGACTAACAATAATATCGGAAACGAGTTTAGACATGGTGTCCGGTCTGAATAAATGCCTGGCAAGAAATGAATAGTTTTTGGACTGGAAATTGACCCCTGATTGGGAATATAATTTGGACAGTCTTCACTTTACCGCGGAAGGAGCAAAGCATGTCCACCACCCATCATGGTTATTTCTTGATCGCCGACATTACCGGCTACACCAGCTACTTGAGCCAGTCTGAACTCGACCACGCCCAGCAAACCCTCACCGCGCTGCTCAACCTGCTCATCAAACACACGAAACCCCCGCTCATCATCTCCCGCCTGGCGGGGGACGCCGTCATCAGCTACGGGCTGCGGGATAACTTCTTCCAGGGTCAAACGTTTGTGGAAATGATCGAGGACACCTACGTCGCGTTCCGGCGGACGATTGACCTGATGGTGCTGAACACGACCTGCACCTGCAACGCCTGCGCCAACATCAACACGCTCGACCTCAAGTTTTTTGTCCACTACGGGGCGTTTGGCATCCAAAAACTGGACAATCACAACGAGATGGTCGGCGCGGACGTGATCGTCATCCACCGCCTGCTCAAAAACCACGTCACGGAAAAAACCGGTTTCCGGGCATATGCCCTGTACAGCGATGCTACCATCCAGCAGTTGGGCTTGCAAGACATCTGCGCGAAGATGATTCCGCACATCGAAGAATACGAGCACCTGGGGGAAGTGCAAACCTGGATACAGGACATGCACCCCGTCTGGGAAGCGAAAAAAGATCAGACGCGCATTCCTTTCCCGCCGGAGGATATTATTCTGCAAGTCGAAACCGAAATCGCCCTTCCCCCCGAGCAGGTATGGGATTATCTGATCCAGCCGGAGCACTTCAACGTTTTGGCGGGCGGCACCCGGACAGAGATTGCCTACCGGAAAACAGGCTTTGTGGCCGAGGGCAGTATTTACCAGTGCTATCACGGCGATACCATTTTCCCCCAGACGATTCTGGAGTGGCAGCCTTTCGAGCGAATCCTCGTCCAGATTTTGGCGCCCATCCCGGTCAAAAATACCTTTTTGCTCACCGAGTATCGCCTTGAACCCACCTCGAAGGGAAACCGTCTAATCCAATCGTTCGGCAAACCGACCGGCCCGCTTCTCGGACAGGTGATGGCGCATTTGATGTTCAAGATGATGGCGAAAATTGCCCAGCGAGACATTGACAACTTCGGAAAACATATCGAAGACGATCGGTCCCAGTTGGGCACAGTATTCGAAAGCGTACCCATTTCCCCCGAAACGATCGGCGCGGCGGCCGCGGAGAGTCTGACGATATAAGGACGAACAATGGCAAAAACAGTCACAGGTTTCATCCTCATCGCCGACATCAGCGGCTACACCATGTTCCTGAGTCAATCCGAGTTGGAACACGCCCAGGAAATCCTGCAATCCTTATTGGAATTGCTCATCGAAAACACCAGGATTCCCCTCATCATCTCCCGGCTGGAGGGGGACGCGGTGATCAGTTATGCGCTTGAGGGCAGTTTTTTGCAAGGGGCAACGCTGCTAGAATTGATCGAAAGCTGCTACGTCGCTTTCAAACGGGCTATTGAGTTGATGGTGATCAATACCACCTGCACCTGCAACGCGTGCAAAAATATCCCCACCCTGGATTTGAAATTTTTCATCCATCACGGTTCATTTGGTTTGCAGCCCCTCCCGGCCTACACCGAACTCATCGGCACGGACGTTAATCTCATCCACCGGCTGACGAAGAACCATGTCAAAGAAAATACGGGCTTGCAAGCCTACGTTCTTTTTACGCAAGCGGCGATGGAAGCCCTGGGGGTTCAGGAACTGGCAGGGGGCATGGAGGCTCTGACAGAAACTTACGACCACATCGGTGAAGTCAATATTTTTGTCCAGGACATGCAACCCGTCTGGGAGCGCGAGCGGGACCGTTCTCGGATAATGGTGAAACCAGAGGATGCCATCTACACTGAGGAAAGGGAATATCCGGTTGCGCCGGTATATTTATGGGATTACCTGCTGAAACCGGAATTCCGAGCGATTTACATCGAATCGGACGTTACGAAGGCTGAAAACCTAAACCGTGGGCGGATTGGGATTGGCACGGTTTACCAGTGTGCACACGGAAATTTTATCCACCCCCAAACCATCATGGACTGGAAACCCTTTGAAACCCATACCATCATGGACGTGGCGCCCCCTGGGATAAAGTTTTATTCCACTTATCATCTGATACCCACGGAAAATGGTACCAGGTTGAAAATTCTGGTTGGCCCTGTCCAGGAAATAAACCCGCTGCTTCGAGCAGTGGCCAATCGGGTTCTCTGGATCATGTGGAAAACGTTGGGCAAAAAAGGGCGGAATAATCTCCGTGAGAAAATGGCCCAAGACCTGGCAGAGGGGAAGACCATCCCGCCGGAAACACTCGAAATCAACCTGGGTGAAATCCGCAACTCGATCAGGGCGGCGCTGGCGTCCCCCGGAGAATCGAATTAATGGCAAAAACCGAAAACGGATACTTCCTCATCGCCGACATCACCGGCTATACCCAATACCTGAGCGTGTCCGAACTGGAACACGCCCACGAGGTGTTACAGACCCTGATGGAACTGCTGATCGAACACACGCGCCCCCCGCTCATCATCTCCCGTCTGGCCGGGGATGCGGTCATCAGCTACGGGCTGCAGGACAACTTTCTGTCCGGGCAGACCTTCCTCGAAATGATCGAGGACACCTATGTAGCCTTCCGCCGGGCAATCAATCTGATGGTGCTGAACACGAGCTGCGATTGCAAAGCCTGTGCGAATATCTCCACCCTCGATCTAAAATTTTTCGTCCACTACGGTTCATTTACCCGCCAGCGACTCGACCAACACGATGAACTACTCGGCGCGGATGTAATTGTCGCCCACCGCCTGCTCAAAAACCACGTCACCGAAGCGACGGGCTGCCGCGCATATGCCCTATACACGGACGCCGCTATCCGGCAGTTGGGGATCGAAGATGTCTGCGCGGCCATGACGGAGCATAATGAGGAATACGAACACCTGGGAGAAGTGAAAACCTGGGTTCAGGACATGCACCCGGTTTGGCAGGAGAAACAGAACGCCCTCAAACTGGAAATCCCGGCAAATCAAATCCTCTTCCAGCTTGAGGAAGAATACCCTCTCCCGGTAGAAGCCATGTGGAATTTGCTAACGCTGCCAGAATATCGCTCGCTGATTGTACATTCTGTCCGGCAGAATATCCTCAATCGCCAGAATGGACGGGTTGGACCCGGCAGCCAGTTTCAGTGCTTTCACGGCGATGGACGCGTCACGATGCAGACCATTTTGGAATGGCATCCCTTTGAACAAATGACCACCGAAGACATCACCCCCGTCCCCCGCGTCACAGTACTGCTCAACTTCCGGGTTGAACCTACCGCAAACGGGACGCGGTTGATGGTAACGTGCAGCAAAGGGCGAGGACCGTTGTTGAACCGGATAATCTGTGACTTGGGTGCCCGGTTTCTGGTTCCTGCAAGTTTCAAACAAGGATTGAATGACCTTCGTGTACGGTTGGAAAAGGAATTGGCGGAGGGGAAACACGAAATCCCGCAGTCTGTACCCGTGTCTGCCGAACAAATCAAGCAAGCCGCCGCAGCCAGCTTGAGCGACGTATAAATCAAACCATC
>DATDOR010000690.1:0-15462 GCA_035293165.1 Anaerolineales bacterium
CGGACGGAATCGTTGTATATTTGAATGGGGACAGGTGTAGGTCCGGCATATTGGCTTCTTTCGAGTGCTTCGCGCGCGCGGGCAATCCCCGCTCCGGTAATCGCATAGGTATAAGCCCCTTCTCCCAACCCGCCTTGAGAAGATTTGATTTCGACTAATTTTTCCTGTTTTAAGGAAGTTAGCAGGCCATCGGTGACGCCAGGAAAGGGCAAAGCCATCGCTTCTGCAATCTTAAAACCAGTCATAAACCCGGAAAAGTAAAGAGTTTTGAGTGCCAGGTCTTCCAACCATAACGAGGAGATTCCTGTATCGGCGATTGTTTGAATAGGGGGAGGCGTAAACTCACGCTCCCGCCGGGAAATGACATTGGTGTCCAAAGAATTGGTCATAGGCTACTCCTTTTACCGTCCAAAATTCAACTGCGGATTTGATTATAGCACGCCATTTGGGATAGACCAAAGAGTCCGCATATCGAATATATAGCACTTTAGATAGCATGATCTGTTACCTGATCAATGTTTTGCCCTTACCTTGCCCAGATACTTGCCTTTCCGTATAATCCCGCCCATGTCAATGAGTATCTCTGTTGTTGTCCCTGTTTATAACGAAAAGAATACCATACGCGAAATCGTCCGCCGGGTACAGGCGGTAGGACTGGTCCATGAAATTGTGATCGTGGATGATGGCTCGAAAGATGGCACACGCGAGCTTTTGCCAGAACTGGATGGAAAGGATGGAGTGCGCGTCATTTTGCATGAACACAATCAGGGCAAGGGCGCAGCCGTTCGATCAGGAATCAGACATACGACATGCGAGGTGATCATCATTCAAGACGCGGACCTGGAATACGATCCGCGTGATTACCCCGGCCTGCTCAAACCCATCGAAGAGGGCCTTGCCGATGTGGTGTATGGTTCGCGCTTTTTAGGCGGCCCCCGGCGGCCCATTTTGTTCTGGAATATGGTCGCGAATAAAATCCTGACCCTTGTGACGAACGTTCTCTATAACAACATCCTGACGGACATGGAAACGGGATATAAGGTCTTCAAAAGGGAAGTCGTCAATGGGATGACCATCCACGCGCGTCGGTTCGACTTTGAGCCGGAGTTCACCGCTAAGCTACTCAAGCGCAAAGTGCGGATTTTTGAGGTGCCGATCACGTTTAATCCACGCGAATATTCCGAGGGAAAAAAGATTGGGATTAAGGATGCGTTTGTGGCCATGTGGACATTGTTTAAGTACCGGTTTATGGATTGAAAGCAATTTGACGCCCTCCCCCTCCTGTGGCTATAATTGCAATATGCCCTCCACCCTCGACTTCTCTCCTGAAATCGGGGATGCCTACGACCTCCCGCAAACCCTCCAACGCATCCTCGCCGAACTTGTCCAGCGGATCCCTTGTGACGCAGCCTATCTCGCCGTCCGTCAAGGAGAGACCTTTCGCCTGGAGACCACCTGGGCGGAATCCCCAAACAAAGCCGAAATCGGAGACAGCCTCTTTCAAACCGGGCAAACCATCGCCCTCAGACCGGGCAGCCTGCCGGAAGAACTTGCCGAGACTGGGCTGGGGTGCATAACGGTTACACCGGATGAAATAAACGCCCTCATCCCGGGCAGCCCACTCTCCCCTCCGCTGCAAGCCTGTGTGGCCGTTCCGCTCCGTATCGGGCAGCGGGTGATTGGCCTAACCGTTTTCTTTGCCCTCCAACCCAAAGCCTTCCCGGCTGAAAGCCTGGCGCATACCCACGAACTCGCCCGGTATACAGCCCCCCTCGTGGAAAACGCAGTCACGCTTGCCGAGGCCGAGCGCCATCTCCAGCGCCTCGCCCTGCTTAACGAACTGGCTTCTGCCGCTTCTATCTCCCTGGATGTTGAAAGCGTTGCGCGCCGGGTCTTGCGCCTGCTCCGCCGCACGTTCCAGAACAGCCGGGTCGGCCTGTTCCTGCTTTCTCCGGACGGGCACACGTTACAGGCTTATGGGGAAGACCGCCGTCTGTCCAAAAGGCACAGTCTGAATCTGGACAAGGCTTTTGGCGAACAGGTTCTGGAAACAGGTGCGCCCTTGCGGTTAAACAACCAATCGAACGGCACGCACGCCACCTCCCTGTTTGTCCCCCTAAAATATCGTGGCAGCCCTGTGGGGGTGCTCGGCCTGGAAACCGACACCCGGCACGCCTTCTCCGTTCAAGACGAGCAACTGCTTCTGGTCATCGCCAGCCACTTGGCCGGATTGATTGAAAACGTCCGCCTGAACGAAGAAACCCGTGCCCGGGCGCGCAACCTGACCGCCATTCATCATATTATCCAGCAAATTGTCGGGCTGGTGGATGTCACCGAAATTGCCCAGGCTGCTGCCGCGCTGACCGCGGGGCAATTTGAGTATGATCTGGTGTTGATCTTATTGGTCGGGGAAGCGAGCGACTCGCTTACGGGCCGCAGCCTTGGGGTGGAAGGTGTGGGTGGAAAACTGGCGGGACACATCTCCGTTGGGGGGCAGTACTCCATCCCGGCAGGGGCAGAGGTTCCCGATTTGCTTCCCTCGCTCGAACAGTTGGGCCTTCTTCCAGACGAGGCGCTGAATCAATTGTCCATCCCGTTACAGGCTGGAGAACAGATGTTGGGGATGCTGTACGTCCTCCGGGAACAACAGGAGCCATTTATCGAAAATGAGCGCCTGGTGCTGGAGTCGCTTGCGGGGGTTCTGTCCAGTGTGTTGTCCAACGCCCGGCGATACAAACAGTTGCAGGAGCGGATCGAAGCACAAAATCTGACGGAAAAGAGGATGGTGGAGGCAGTCCGGTTGGCCGCGGTAGGGGAGATTGCTGCGGGCGTGGCGCATGAGTTGAATAACCCACTCACGACTATTGCCGGCTTCACCGAGTTGCTACTGGACGATTTACACCCGGACGCACCCCAGCGGGAAGACCTGGCGCTGGTGCTTCAAGAAGCGCGCCGGGCACGGGATGTCGTCCGGCGGTTGCTCGACTTCTCGCGCCAGGATGAGAGCCTCAAAGCCCCGGGAGACATCAATGAAATTTTAGGGGAGGCGCTGGCGCTGGTGCATCACCTCGCGCGGGTAAATGGGGTTGAAATCCGGTACGTACCCTGGGATGCGCTACCGCCGATTCGGATGGACCGCGGCCAGATCAAGCAAGTGGTGCTCAACCTGGTGCAGAATGCGTTTCAGGCAATGCCGCATGGGGGGACGCTGGTGTTGCAAACCACATTGGAAAATCGAGAAGAACGAGAATGGGTCGCCATGCGGGTTTTGGATACCGGGAAAGGTATCCCGCCGGAGATAATTCCAAAAGTGTTCGAGCCATTTTTTACAACCAAACCTCCCGGTCTAGGAACGGGTTTGGGTTTGTCTATCAGCAATCATATTGTTGTTGAGCATGGCGGGATGATGGAATTGGAGAGCCAGGAAGGCCAGGGCACATGTTTTACAGTCTGGCTGCCAGTGAGTACTTGACGAATGGAAATCCTATGAACAAAGTCATCATGGTTTTGGACGATGATGTGGGCGTTGCCCGGTTATGCCAGCAGGTGCTGGAACGCGCGGGATTTGAAGTGATTGCCGTGACCAACCCTGTTCAGGGAGTAAGCATTTTGCAGCAGGCGCGGGTGGATTTGTTGTTAATTGACATTCGGATGCCCAAGATGGATGGTTTTCAGGTCATGGAACTGGCTCGAAAATACCAGCCAGAATTGGCGATTGTCGTCATGACAGGCTTTGGCACAGTCGAAACGGCGATTCAGGCCCTGCGGTTGGGAGCAAATGGCCTCATGCTCAAACCTTTCTCACGCACTTCGGAACTTGTGGAAAGTGTGATGCAGGCGTTAAAGGAGCGGGAACATCAGCGCGAGATGTCCCGGTTGGCAGCCTTGCAGCCGATCATTCAGATGTCTGCGTCACTTTTCGCGGAAACTCGGACAGAACCGTTGATTGACCTGATCCTGGATGCCATCGTCGCTCATTTGCGATGCCCACATACCGGGTTCTACCAGCGTGACGAAAGTGGTTTTTTACGGCTTTTGGCCTCGCGAGGAAATCCATTGCCCGGTGAGATGAGCAGCCTGGAAGGAGGGCCGTTGAGCCGGGCAGATTTGTGGGGGGCATCCATCCACGTCAATCTTGCCGGATCTGAGCATGATGATCTGCACGCAACGCTAGCGGCGTATGGCCTGGGTTCGGTGATTTGTGTTCCAGTTTCACGCAGTCCAAGCCGAAGCGTGATCCTTGCGGCACGAAATGAGGGGGAGGCGGTTTTTAGCGAGGCAGACCTGGAGATGTTGACGATTCTATCCCGGCAGGCAGCCACAGCATTGGATAATGCCCGTCTGTACACAGAACTGCGTGGGACGATTCAACAATTGGAAACATCACAACTCAAACTCATTCAGGCTGAGAAAATGGCCGCTATCGGACGCCTGACCGCGAGCATTGCCCACGAAGTGAACAATCCTCTCCAGGCGGTACGAAACTGCCTGCATTTGGCCGAACGAGAAGAATTGCCGTTAGAGAAACGGATGGCCTACCTGGCAACAGCCAACAGCGAAGTGGAACGACTGATGGTGACGATGCGGCAAATGCTCGATTTTTCCCGGCCCAGCGCGGGGGAGCGCATAGCAACGGACGTCAACGCGTTGATTGAAACGGTCTTATTCTTAATTGATAAACAAATGCAGAAACAAAATATCCATGTGCAGAAAAAATTGGGACAGAATCTGCCTGATGTCCTGGTCGTGCGAAACCAGATTC
Source organism: Anaerolineales bacterium (assembly GCA_035293165.1). GTDB lineage: Bacteria > Chloroflexota > Anaerolineae > Anaerolineales > JABWBV01 > JABWBV01. The sequence continues at coordinate 4,763 of DATDOR010000690.1, forward strand.
AACAAGTTTTTTTGAACATCATATTAAATGCAGTGGAAGTTATGCCAGAAGGAGGTAAAATAGAGATCCAAAGTCGTCACAATGGCGCTCATGTTGAAGTGTCATTTACCGATACCGGCCCGGGTGTGCCCGCAGAACATCAATCACAGATTTTTGAACCGTTTATGAGTACGAAAAGACAAGGAACCGGCTTAGGGCTTTCCGTCAGTTACAATATTGTGGACGCACATGGCGGCAAGCTGGAACTGGTCAATGGCTCAAGCCGCAAACGAAAACGTGGAGCTTGTTTCCGCGTGACGCTACCGATTTCGGAGGTAATATGAAAGGCAATATTTTGGTTGTAGATGATGAAACCTCTACCAGGAATTCTCTGGCAGAGATCCTTCGTCTTGAAGGATACCGTGTTGTTTCCGCAGATAGTGGTGAGACGGCTCTGCAACAATTGGAAAATGACAATTTTGATGTCATGATCCTAGATCTCAAAATGCCTGGGATGGGAGGGCTGGGGGTACTCCGTAAGGTAGGGAAGGTTGCCCCCGATTGCCACATCATCTTGTTGACCGCGCATGGTTCAATGGAGTCGGCCATTGAGGCTTTACGGCACAGCGCGCATGATTATTTGTTAAAACCTGCCTCCCCCAATGAGATTTTGGCGAGCGTGGGGCAGGCGATGAATCGCCGAACGGACGCCGCGCGCAAGCGCCGCCTGTTGGAGCAGATGGAAACCTCGTTACAGCAGTTGAAGGACGCAGAAGGCATTGAGCAGGTAGCATCGGTTTCCAGCACCGTGCTTTCTTTAGGAAATGGGGTGAAAGTGGATTTAGACCGCCGGGAAATCTGGCAGGATGATAAAAAGACTTTGCTAACCCCCACAGAGGGCAAATTGCTCAAAGTGTTACTGGAAAATCAGGGGCGGGTACTCTCCCACCGGGAATTGGTTTTTCTCGTTCAGGGGTATCAGACAACAGATTGGGAAGCGCCTGAAATCTTACGCCCGCTGGTCAGCCGCCTGCGCCGGAAGTTATCTCTGTTTCCAGGTGGAAAGTCGTGGATCAACAATGTGCGGGGAACCGGGTATGTATTTGATGGGACGTACCTGGAATAACGCTTTATTTCGAATCAAAAAATGGGCGAACAGGATTTCGTCCATTTTTTGTTTGTATGAACCTGCTTTTGGCTGGACCAGGAAGGGAGAGCCATCGCAGCCACCCTCGTCCATGTCTTTGAGGGGGAGGGTTATTATCAAACATCACCAAAAAGATGCTCATGATCAGAAGCATTGCACCTAACCATTGATGTTGGCTCAATTGTTCTCCCAACCAAATGGAAGCGAGGAAAATCGTAACCAATAATTCCCCTAAGCCGATCAGGGATGTCTGCATCCCTCCCAAATGTTTGACTCCTGCAAAAAGTGTCAGGCGAGAGAAAAAAGTTACAACGGCCAGGCTTAAAAGCGGCCACCAGGCCTGAAAAGAAACTTGCAATAACCGGGAATGATCATCAAATATCAAAAATGCTGGGACGACGACAAATGTCATGGCAATCAGGGTATAGAGGGTAACGGTAGGTGCAGGCATCTCAAACAGGACACGCTGGTTGATGGGCAAATGCAAGGCGTAGAGAGCGGCCGCGCCGAGCATCATTCCCACCCCGATCAGGTCAAGCCTTCTCTCTCCACCAGTTTGGGTGAGGAGGTAGATGGCCGGGATGGTAAGAATGAGCCGGAAGATGGTCATTCGTTTTGGGGGTTGGTAATCCAAAGCAAACCAAAATGCGACGAAAAGCGGATAGGTGGAATTGAGCAATTGGCCGATGCTGGCATCTATACGAGCCAGGGAGCCATAAAAAAGAAGTGATCCCAGGCCATTGATCCCTCCTGCTAACATACAGCCTAATAAGCCTGCGGGATAGATAAAAAAATGTTTTCGTTGGACGATGGCGATCGTAATCAGTAGCAAAATGGTGGCGACCATGGTCCGTAAGGCTGCCACTGCAAGCGGAGACATGCCCATGGAAATTGCCTGTTTCCCAAATATCGGGGCAAGACCTAAGAAGAAGGCAGAAAGGAGGGCGGACTGAATGCCTGCTGCACGCCGGTTCATTTCCTGGTCACTTGACGATCGTTCGGATTTCGTTGAGAAGCTCGTTGTCCATAAAACTGCCTTTTTGCATCAATGACTCGATTTGTCCGTTCAGCCGATCTTTTTCCTGCACGGTCAACTCTTTTGCAGTAACAACAATCACCGGGATGGATGCGGTATCCGGATTGGCTTTGAGCTGGTCCAAGACAGCGAACCCATCCATTTCAGGCATCATCAAGTCGAGAATGATCAAGTCCGGGTGTTGGCGGCTTGTCAGTTCAAGCGCTTCACGCCCGTTACTGGCTTCCATCAGGGTATAGTTACCTTGCGATTGCATAATTCGTAAAATCAGACGGCGAGCTTCTGCTGTATCATCTACGATCAAAACTTTGGAGTACCGGTCTTCAGTAACACGACTGAGGGCCGCGAGCAGGCCTTCCTCGGGCGTTTCAAAAGCAGCCTGAGAGGGCAAGATAACGTTTCTAGCCCAGCCTTTCCCCAAGATGAGCGGGTTAATTGCCATCGTATGCCCGGTGCAATTGACAACAATAACGTCGCGCGGGTTGATCTTCCCCGCCCGGAGCAGTTTAATCAGGCCCGCAAAGGCGACAGCAGCAGCCGGCTCGACGGATAGGCCCTCCATTTTGGCGAGAACGTGCATAGCACGAAAGGCTTCTTCGTCACTGACACTCTCAAAGAGACCACCCCCACCTTGCGCCATCCGTTCGTGCAAGAGCGTATAGGTGCGTCCGGGGTTGCCTGTGGAGAGCGTGGCGATATGTGTACGGGGAGAAGTTACCGGCTCGGCAATTCTTTCATTCTTGCGCCATGCCTGCACCATCGGGGAACACCCTTCGGTTTGAATGGCCGCGATGGCGGGGATTTTGTCAATCAGCCTCATTTGAAGCAGTTCGGCAAACCCTTTTTGGACACCGATTGGCCCCAACCCGCCGCTGACGGATTGAACGTACCAATCGGGCGCACGCCAGGGGGTGGCGATGCCCGCATCGGGTCTGCCGTTTTCGGATGAGGTGGAAGCGTCCAGCCGCCAGGTCAACCGCTCGGCGATTTCAAAGGCGATGGTTTTCATGGCCTCTACGGATGAGACGGAGCGCGTGCCCCGATCCAGATAGAGTCCCCGCTGGCGAGCGAATTCCGCCGCTACCTGTTTGGCCTGGTCATAACTGGAGGTGACTTTAACGACCTGTGTTCCATAGATGGCGACCTCGCGCATTTTTTCCGCCGGAACCAGGCTGGTGAGGAATGCCCATAACTTGATCCCTGCCCGGGCCGCGTACGCCGAATAAGAAATAGCGACGTTCCCCGTCGAAGCGATGACGGCCTCGGTGATCCCCGCTTCTTTCAAGGCCGCGATGGTTACGGCAGCCTGCCGGTCTTTGAACGACGCGGTTGGCCCCTGGCGCTCATCTTTGATGTACAAATTGGAACAGCCCAACATCGTCCCCAAATTCGTCGCTTTGATGAGCGGCGTCCCTCCTTCGCCTAGAGAGATTTCTGGATAAGGGGTGTGAATGGGTAAGAGTTCGTGATAACGCCAGAGGTTATACGGACGCGATTGTAGAGATGGGACCAGAGTTTCGCTCAAACTATCATAATCGTAACGAGCTTCGCGCCATTCCCCGTTACAGCGCGGACAGTTTGTGGAAAGCGGGGCATAGGAGGCTTCCAATCCGCAATCTAAGCATTTGACGTAAAAATGGGAGGGCATAAAAATCTATTCAGCAGTTAGAAAAAATGCGTTTTGAGTAAATGGGAGGTTATTTAGAAGACTTCGTTTGCGTAGTTCTTAACGTTTGCTGTAAGCAAACTAATAAGCCATCCTCATCTAAGAAACCCTTTCGTAATTGATCCTGGGTGTACTCTGAGAGTAATTTTTGTTGATTAGCATCCAGGTCCAGAGCAGTCAAAATGATTACGGGGATATCTTTGAGATTTTTGTCGGCGCGCATGATTTTCAGTACCTCAAAACCATCCACTTCAGGCATGGAGAGGTCAAGGATGACTGCATCTGGTTTGTTTTTACGCATCGTATCCAGCCCTTTTTGACCGCCTTGCGCCAAACGAACCTGGTAAGCTCCACTTAATTGAAGGGCTTTTTCAACAAGGCGCAAATCATCAGGATCATCGTCAATGACCAAAACATGTTTGATTTCGGTGTTGCTTTCAAGCCGCTTGAGGGCATTGACGAGGTCTTCCCCTAAAATTGGTTTCATCAGGTAATCAGCTGCTCCAAGACTATACCCTTTGACCTGATTTTCGACAATTGTGCAAAAGATAACGGGAAAATGACGAGTTTCAGGGTCCGATTTTAACGCTTTAATGACCTGCCACCCGTCCAGATTTGGCATGTGAACATCGAGGGTAATTGCGAACGGTTGAATGGCTTTCGCTTGCTGGACAGCAATTGAAGAGTCGGTTAGTGGGATGACCTGATAACCTTCAGGCTCCAGATAACGCTTGTAGAGTTGAATGATTTGTTCATCATCTTCGATTGCCAGGATTAATTTCCGGTTTTCTCCCCTTTGTTCCTCAAAGTATCCTGTTTCTGGAGCGGCTAGCGAACCTGTGACGGGTACTGCTGGGATGGTAAAGAAGAAAGTGCTCCCCTTGCCGATGTCGCTGATCAGGTCAATTTGTCCCCCATGAAGTTCAATCAGATTGCGCGTGATAGATAGTCCTAACCCTGTTCCCCCTGCTTTACGAGTTGGAGAGGCGTCAACCTGCGTGAAGGGTTCGAAAAGTTTTTCCTGATCTCCAGGCGCAATGCCTGTACCTGTATCGGAAACACTAATCATTACTTCTTGTTTACCACGAGTATTTATCTGGCGTACTACTTTGACGCTAATCGTGCCCTCTTCGGTAAATTTGGAGGCGTTTTGGAGCAAATTAAGGATGACCTGGCGAAGACGGGTCGGATCAGCTTTTATAAGGGGGAGGTTGGGTTCAAAGTAGGTTTCCAACCGCACCGATCTTTCTTTGACCAACCCCTTAGCAGTAGACATTACGCTGGTAATCAGATTCACCAGATCTACTACTTCAAAGCCAAGTTCCATTTTACCCGCTTCAATGCGGGAGATGTCCAGAATATCATTGATCAAACCAAGCAAGTGAGTCCCGGCATTATAGATGGCGGTTAAGTCTTGTTCTTGTAAATCGGTGACCGGCCCATCAATCCCTTTCAGAATAACGCGGGAAAAACCGATAATTGAGTTAAGCGGGGTACGCAGTTCATGGCTCATATTTGCCAGGAATTGATTTTTAAGTTTGTCCACTTCACGCAATTGTTCAGCAGTCTTGATCTGCTCTTCATAAAGACGAGCATTTTCCATTGCCGCCGCTCCCTGATTAGCAACGGTCAGGGCAAGGTTGATTTGGTCAGGCGTATAAAGCCTCTTTTTCTCCCAACTTTCTACTTTAATTAAGCCAAAAGCCTGCCCTTTGATGGCAAGTGGAAGGATCAAAAGGGTTTCGGCGCCAACTTGTGTTAAATATTGGAGTTCATTGGGATCGGCATTCGGATCGTCTGCCTGGACAATAATTGGCTCCTGGTTTTGCATTACTTTTGCACTGGCAGGAAAATCAGCAAGCTTGAAATCCCACTTTTCTAGGTCTTCTAATAATATAATCTTGCCGTTTTCGTAAGTAATACCTACCAACATCTGCATCATGTCCAATTCTGTGTCGTAAATCGAAATTCCACAACTTGAAGGACCTCCAAGAACTCGGATAATTCTAGATGCAATGATTTCGGCAATTTGTTCCGTAAGTAAAGGTGCGGAAGAAAGCGACTGGCTGATTTCAAATAGTGTAGAGATTTCCTCCAAGCGGTCGTTGGCATCTTTAACCGCTTCCTGAGCGATAGCATAAGAGCGGGAGTTATCAACCGCAATTGCAATTTGGTCAGCAAGGATTTGTAGGACTGCGACATCATCTGGTGTAAAAGCATCTTCCTCCGTGGATTGCACATCCAATGCGCCGATAATTCGACGGCCTATTTTAAGTGGGATGCCTAACTCTGCTTTGGTGTCCGGTAAAAGTGGATTGGACCGGTGAACGCCATCTTTTGTTACATCGTTGACAATTAACGGATTGCCGGTAATCGTCACTGTGCCCACGATGGATTGAGAACCTACCTCCAGTTGGTGGGCGTGTCGTTTCATCTCGGCTCCGGCCTCCCCGGTCGATTCGCTGATAATAGCCCACTGCCTGGAGTCATCCAATAAAAAGACCGACGCATGATAAAAACCGAACCGGTCCCGAATCAGGTTCACAGCGCGGAACAATAATTCTTCCGTCGCCAGCGTTTCCGACGCGCTGCGGGCAATTTCTGCGGCTGTCAGTAATTGAGAAGCCCGCTGCTGAGATTCTGCCAACAAACGGAGGTTTTGCAGGGCAATGGTGGCTTGTTGTGCCAGTACCGTAAGCCGCCGGATATCTTGCGGCGAAACGGTTGTGATCTGGTCATAAATGCCAATCACGTGTCCAATCCACGCTCGTGCAACGACGAGTGGTGCAAATATCATGCTTTTTGCATGCATAATTTGTTGGTAGACTGCACGTGCGGCATCATCTGACGTCCGAGTATCGGCTTCAATATTTTCGACGAAGGTAACAGACTCAGCGTTGAGCAATTTCCTGACATTTGGCCATTCTGAAAGGGGGTTGCGGGATCGAGGTGGGGAAGAATACAAACCTCGGTTCCACCGTGCAAGGGGGATCAAATACTCCGGTATCTGTTCGCCCGTCCAGGGGTGCTCAAACACGTTGAGGGAGACCGTACGAGTGTGAGTATGTCCAAGAAAGGTGTATTTTTGCAGAACACCTAAAATATCGTCGTAAGTTTGAACCCCGTTTAGTTCCGCACTTGCCTGATACAGCGTTGCGGTTTCGGCAAGCGCTTCTTGAGCTTGTTCATATAACTGGGCATTGTAAATCGCGTTAGAGGCTTGCAAGATGATGGATTCTGCCAGCCGGAGCGCATCTTTGGTGAAAGTTTGCCCTTTTTCCAGGATGTCTAACCCTATTGTTCCAACCACTTTACCGCGAGCTAATAAAGGTAATATCACTAGAGAGAGGATTCCCCTTTCCCGGAAAGGCTCATGGAGCGGTTCCACAATAGGATCGTTCTGGGCATTTTGAATATACAGAGATTTTTTCGTTTTGAGAACTTGTTGGGTAGATGGATTTCCTTCGACGGGGATTTCTAGACCAATAGCAGAGGGATTATCCGGATCAAAACGGAATTCCGCAACAACATTTAGCGCCGTTTCTTCCTCGTTCATCAGAGCAACCCCTACCCGACCTGCCCCTGTAGCCTGTCCAAGTTCATGGGCAACGATGTTCAATCCTTCTATCAAATCGAAGGCCTCGGCTACTCTTGAGACAACGCGGTTAACAATAGCCAGTTCTTCACTGCGTTGTTGGGCCTCCTGTGCGCGCTGCTCGGCTATCTCAAACAACTGCCGATTCGCGATCAAGGTTCCTAAAAGAGAAACAACCTGTTGAAGCAAGGATTCGTCCCGGCTGTAATAATCATTCGGTTGAAAACTTCCTACATTCAATGTGCCGATGACACGGCCCTCTACGGAAATCGGTGCGACCATAAAAGAACGAATCGAGCCGGGAGCCGTTTGCCGGGTGTCTGGGACTATGACGATTTGATTGTCAATAATGACGGTTTCATTTGCCGTACCATGTAGCGTAATACGTTCCCCAACTTGGTATTCAGGCTGTTCCCCGTAAATGGCTCGAATTTCTACCTGGTCATCTGAAACTACCATGGATAAACTGACACGGTCAGCTTTATATATCTGGCTCACATAGGCTACAGCTTGAGCAAATAATTCATCGAGGTTGTCAGCCTGGGTTAACTGTGCGCTCATTTGATTTAGGACCGAGAGACGGCGTGCTTGCTCCGTAGACTCTAAGAGCGCAGTTTGGGTTTGTTGGAATAGCTGTGCGTTTTGGAGTGTAATTGCCATCTGGCTGGCAATCGAGATGAGTAAATCGCGATGGTAGGTTGTATACAGACGCGGTGTTGTCAGACTCTGGATCGAAATTGCACCGATTATACTTTCGCCAAGTGTAATGGGTACACCTAACCAACACTGGCCAGGCTGGTCGTCCCCAAAGTAAACGTGTTCAATTCCTAAATCTTCGCTCCGTTTGGATACATTATCTGTGATTAATAAAGGCTGTTGGGTACGAATCACGTAATCTGTCAGCCCGTTACCTAATGACCGCGAACGAGGAGGCATACGTTCTCCGTTATTGACTGTCAAGGGGAAGGAGAGTTCATCCTGTTCGGCATTGTAAAGAGAAATGATAAATATATTGGTGTCAAATAATTCGGATGAAAACGCATAAACTTGCTCGATGATAGTGTCTACATCAAGTACATTGGATAGTACCCGCCCCATCTCATTTAGGGTGACTAAATCCTCGCTCCGGCGGGCAGTTTGTTCAAATGAACGAGCATTTTGTAAGGCGATGGCAGCTTGACCGGCTATTGCGCTTAATAAGTCTCGATCTCGTTCTGAATAAGCGTTTGGCGTATCAATGCTCTGAACCCCAATTACCCCAGCAATTTGCTGTCCGATTTTCATTGGTACGCCAAGCCAGGATTGTGAGTCTGCGCCGATAACGATTTGGTTAATTCCTAAGCTGGTTATTGTTTCATCTTTTGCTTCTTTAATGAGCAGAGGTGTTTCATTCCATATCACATAATCTGTCAGACTGTTCCCCAATGGGCGTGTTGGGACTTCTATTCGGTCACCTTCATCAATAACAAAGGGAAACGAGACCTCTCTGGATTCTTCATCATAAAAAGCCATAAAGAAATCCAAAGTTTGGATGAGACGGGTTGTGTAGTTGTATATTTGTTCCATAATGGAATCTACATCCAATAAATTTGTCAGTACCCGGCTCATTTCATTAAGAACAGCCAAATCCTCATTTTGCCGCTGAGCTTGTTCAAAAAGAGTTGCGTTTTGCAAGGCAGTGGCCGCCAGATTGGAAATTGAAATCATTATGTCCTGGTGGCGTTCGTTATACAGCCTTGGGGTCGAAATTGTTTGGACAGAAATTGCCCCAATAACAGTCTGGCCGATCAATATGGGGGCAGCAAGCCAGGATTTTGCTGCTTCGCCTATTGTTCGCATTGAAATCCCTAATTCAGCTGCCCGCGCCTCAAGATTTTCAGAGATGAGCAAAGGAGCCTTTGTTTGAATAACGATTCCGATCAGATTATTCGTCCCCTGTGCTGGTGAAACTGGAATCCTCTTTCCATTTTCAACGGCAAGTGGAAAGGAAATCTCATCTTTTTCGTTGTTATAGAGCGCAACAACGAAACTGGTAAAGTCAATGAGCTGGGAGGTATGTTCGTGGATGCTTTCGATAATCTTATCTTTTTCTAAAAGTGCATTTAACACACGTCCCATTTCATTGAGAGCAGCGAGTTCCTGATTCTGCAATTGCGTCTGCTCAAACAAACGGGCGTTTTCCAGTGCGTTTGCAGCCAGGTTTGCAATGGAGATCAGGAGATCACGATGTCTTTCCGAATAGATTGTTTGTGGGTTTGTGGATTGAACAGACAGCACCCCAAGGACTGTAGTTCCTGCTTGAATTGGAACGCCAACCCACGATAAAGCAGATTCACCTGTCGTGTGAATGACCTGAGCGTTGATGCCAAGTTCTTTCGCACGCGTCATCACGTTATCAGGCAGAAGTAGAGAGGTCTTTGTACGAATCACGTAACCCACCAACCCGCTGTGACGCGGAAGACGTTGAGGGCCTAGTCGCTGCCCATTTTCGATGGCAATGGGAATTGAAATCTCATCCTGATCGGGATGGTGAAACGCGATAACAAAGGAGGTGAAATCTAATAATCGACTTGTATATTCATGAATTTTCTCTAGAATGGTTTCACGGTCTAAGATTGCATTGAGTACACTCCCCATCTCACTCAACACACTCAAATCCTGGTTTTGCCGTTGCGTTTGTTCGAAAAGACGCCCATTTTGGATGGCAACGGCCGCCTGACTGGCCACAGCAATCAACAATTGCTGGTCTTGTTGTGTGAAATAAAAAGGTGTCGTATAGTGTTGGACGTTTATGACGCCAATCACCTGATTCCCTGCAATCATGGGAATCCCAAGCCAGCATTGTGAACTTCTTCCAATGGCTTCAACACCCGTAAGGTTACGAATATATTCCTCTACATTTTCTTCGATGAATAGAGGTCGGCGTGTGTAGATGACATGTTCGGTTAACCCTTTTCCTGCCCTACGGCGTTGGTCTGGAATGGCCAGGCGTTTACCATCAATGGTATAAAGCTTAAATTCAATCTCATTTTGTTCGGGGTAATAAAGGGCTAAATAGAAATTTTCTGTGTCGATCAAGCGAGACGCAAATTGATAAACCTGTTCGATAATACTGTCTACATCTAGTGTTTCTGCAAGAGTGCGCGCCATTCCGTTAAGAACAGCCAATTCGGTTGCGCGCGCTTCAGTTTGTGCAAACAATTGTGCGTTTTGAATAGCGTTTGCCAATTGATCGGCCATTGTCTGCAGGGTAGTAATACTTTCCTGAGTGAATGCA
>DATDOR010000691.1:0-4136 GCA_035293165.1 Anaerolineales bacterium
TTTGTGGATGTCCACCTGGCCTTGTACATCCTTTACGCAACGCGGGAATTGGGGATCGAACCGGTCGTTCTTGGGGGGATGTATACGATTGCCAGTGTGGGCGGGCTGGCCGGATCATTGCTTGCGGAGCGGGTAGTGCGCTGGTTCGGCATCGGCAGAGTATTGATTGGGCTACAAATCCTTGTTGGCATATCCGCACTGATCATCCCGCTGGCAGGGCGGCAATTGTTCGTCGCCGTTCCACTCATCGCGTTTGCTCAGGCCTTGTGGGGGATGGCGGTCGTGATCTTCGTCGTCAACGCTTCCAGTCTCCGTCAGGCAATTGTCTCCAAAGACCTTCAGGGTCGTGTGATGGCAAGCCTGCGTTTCCTGACCTGGGGTATCTCGCCTTTTGGATTTTTGCTCGGGGGAATGCTTGGGGAACGGATTGGCCTTCAGCCGACGTTGATGATTGCAGGATTTGGCATTCTGTCCAGTTTTATCTGGCTACTCTTCTCGCCGCTCCGATCCATGCGTGAACCCCTTTTGACAGATGCGACTGTGGAGACACTACCCCCTGAGACGTTGCCCTTAGCCTCCTCATCTGATTGATCATCGCCCACTTTTATACTCACCCCGCCTCCAAAACACCCTCCGGGGTGTTTTTTCGTTTAAAATCCACTCAGGAGCCTCCCCTCATGCCCACCACCAAACCCTCCCTCCCCTGGGGCCTCTGGGCGATCTGGACACTGCTCGCCGTCGCGATTGTCGCCGCCCTCGTCATTGCCCTCGCCGCTGAAGAAGACGCCGCCCATCTGACCGCCCTCCAATGGGCCAGCCTGGTGATCGGCCTCGCTCCGTTGATCGGCGCGCAGATGGCGCTCGGTTCTCCCCGCGCCGCCGGACGCACCCGCGCGTGGCTCGCCCAGGCGCGTTACCCCCTGCTCTGTACGGCGGGTGGGATCACCGCGCTGTATTTGCTCTCTGGCCTGCTCGCGAGGGGCTTTGATCCCTACGCGGCTGCCATCTTCGGCTTTGGCGCGTTTGCCGCGTTGGGGACTCTGCGCCAGATCGAAAAAGGCAAATCCGGCCTGACCTGGGTGGACGCCGCGCTCTGGCTGTTGATCTGGATTCCGTGCCCCGGTCATCGTCCACACCCTGACGGACTTGATCTGGCGGTTTTTGTTTCAGTAACCACACCAAACTTCGGAAGTCTTAAGGGCGTGCTTTTGAGTGAGCACTCATTCAAAAAATAGCAGCTTATTCAGAAGGAAAACCACACGGAGGCTTCCGAAGTTTTCCTGGTTCGTCAGGATACCGCAGATTTATTTCTTTTATTTGCGTTCATCTGCGAAATCCGCGTACAATTTTCATAGGAGAAACCCATGCAAGCAAAAAACATCATCATCGCCCACATCAACGACCAGGACGAAAAACTCACCTACATCGCCAAAGAAATTTGGGATCATCCTCAGGTTGCCCTCACCGAGACGTTCGCGTCCAAACTGCTGGCGAAGGAACTGGAAGACGACGGGTTCACCGTCGAACGGGGAGCGGGGCAGATGCCCACCGCCTTCATCGCCAACTGGGGCGCAGGCAAGCCCATCCTCGGTTTTTTGGGCGAGTACGACGCCCTGCCGGGGTTATCCCAAAAACTGACCACCAAAAAAGACCCGGTCGAGGCGGGTGGGCCGGGGCACGGGTGCGGGCACAACCTGTTCGGCACGGCCTGCGCTGCCTCGGTCATGGCGCTCAAAGCGGCGATGGAGCGGGAAAACATTCTGGGGACGATCCGCTTTTACGGTTGTCCGGCGGAGGAGACGCTGGTCGGGAAAGTCTTCATGGCGCGGGATGGCGTGTTCGATGACCTGGACGCGGCGATTAGCTGGCATCCAGGCAGTACGAATATCGTGTGGAACGGCTCGTCGCTTGCGTTGAACTCCTTCAAGGTGAACTTCTACGGCGTCGCGTCCCACGCGGGGGCCGCTCCCCAGTTAGGACGCAGTGCCCTGGATGGAGCCATGTTGATGGACGTGGGGATGAACTACCTGCGGGAACACATCATCCAGGAGGCCCGGATTCACAGCGTGATCACCAGCGGGGGACAGGCTCCGAACGTCGTCCCGGCGTTTGCCCAAATCTGGTACTTCGTCCGCGCGCCACACCGCGAGCAGGTGGAAGAAATCTACGCCCGCGTGCTGGATATCGCCAAAGGCGCTGCATTGATGAGCGGCACCACACACGAAATCGAATTCATCACCGGCGGGTATGAACTACTCCCCAACGACACCCTTTCCGAGCTGCTGTACGAAAAAATGGCGGAGGTAAATGATCTGACTTTCACCGAACAAGAACGCGCCTTTGCCCGATCCCTGCAAGCAACCTTCCCCGCGCAATCGCTGGAACAGGATTTCGCGTGGACGCAGAAATCGGTCAAGGGCACCCTCTCCCGCGAGGATCTACAAGACCCCCTGTGGGAGCGGGTGCTGCTCCATTCGGATACCCCACCCACTTTGGGCGGTTCCACCGACGTGGGGGACGTGAGCTGGATCACCCCCACCGGGCAGCTGACCACTACCTGCTGGCCGTTGGGTACTCCCGGACATAGCTGGCAAACCGTTGCCTCGTCGGGTTCGAGCATCGGGGCGAAAGGAATGCTCTTTGTTGCGAAAGCGATGGCCCTTGCAGGACTTGATCTACTCACAAAACCCCACCTGGTCGCCCAAGCGAAGGCAGATTTCGTCCGGGCAAAAAACGGGAAGGCGTATGTCAATCCCCTGCCGGAGAATGCAGTGCCGAAGTAATCACGCTTTTCAGGTGACAGTCACTTCAAGCGAACACAGTTCGCCAGTGACTGTCACCTGGAATTTACGCCTAAAACCGCCACCCCAACAAATTCCAGTAATTGACAAACCACACAAACGCGAACGCAGCGAGAGTGATCAGGGTGAAATGCACCCGCCCGAACACGGATCCGGTTCCCGCACGCCAGGCCCGCAGGGTGATTGCCCCCAATCCCAACGCAAGCCCGATCATGATCAGGGGAATCACGAGTAGAACGTAAAACCATCCCGGCACGGGGGCAAAAACGGCTGTCGAAACCTGCCCTAACCGGATCATGACTCCAATCAAAAATACCAACCCCAACACACTCAAGCTCCCCGCCAGACGCCGCACGCGTTTCTCCTCCTGAGAGAAGTTTGCGTCCCGTTTCATCAGCCGCCGGAACAAGCCCACCACTGGCCAAACGACGACCGATAAAAAGACCACCAGCAAGCCAACCAACAACCCGATCTGAAACCCATCCCCCTCATACCAGCTCACCTTTTCGGTTGCGATGGGAATGCCACTGAAGGCCGTGAACAGGTGGGTGATGTTCCCATTCGCATCTTCGCGGAAGGCCAGGAGTGCGTCACCATCCACTTGTTGGAAGAGGAGCGGGCCAGTTGGTTCCCATTGGGTTGGCTCGCCCTGGCCTGCCGGTGGGAGGGTGGTCAGCGTGCCGTCTTCGTTGGCGAGAACGGTGATTTGCAGCAACGCGGACGGAGGCAGACCTTTTTCGGCAGTGGTGCGGGCGTAGCGATTGTAGCGATATTTGCCTACAAAGCGGGCGAGGTCGGGGAGGGGGATCGGTTCGGGGGTTGTTGCTCCAGCTGGGGTGGGGAAAAATTCATCGAGGAACGCACTGATCAGGGGTTCGCGCAGGTCGGTGCCGTTGAGCGGGTTCAGGCTTGTGTTGACGGAGACGAAGAAACCCACGTTTTCATCGGGTAGGAGGAAGAGCAGACTGGAGAACCCGGTCAGGTCGCCGCCGTGCAGGAGGGCGCGGCGCCCGTTTTCAAAGTGTTCGTAGAAACCGTAGGCAAAGCCAGGCAAGGCAGGGTGCTGGGTAAAGTGCTGGCGGTGCATTTCGGCGGCGGTGGCGGGGGAGAGGATTGAGCCGCCGTCCTCGAGGTGGGCGATCATGAACTGGGCAATGTCGGGCGCGGTGGTGAAGAGTGAACCGGCGGGGGCGACGTTGAGGTAGTCAAGCGGGAGGGGTTGGTAGGCCCCGTTCGCGTATGCGTACCCGGTCGCGGTGTGGGACAGGATTTCGGCGGGGGCGGGTTCGGCGAACGTACTGGACACCATCCCGAGCGGAGTGAAAATGTTTTGGG
>DATDOR010000692.1:0-7958 GCA_035293165.1 Anaerolineales bacterium
GAAATCACCGATGGAAAAATCTGGGCGCGCGGCGCCAGCGACAACAAAGGCCAACACTTTGCCCACCTCAAAGCCATCGAATCCATTCTCGCCACCGAAGGCAAACTCCCCGTCAGCATCAAAGTATTGCTTGAAGGCGAAGAAGAAAGCGGCTCAGGTGAAATTGACCCATTTCTCCTTGCGAACAAACGTCTCTTGCAGGCGGATTCAGGCCTGATCTCTGATGGGGCCATGCACCCCGGACAACCGCTCCTTGCCTATGGCCTGCGCGGCGTGGTCGCGATGGAAATCTACGTGCAGGGGCCTGGGCGTGATCTACACTCCGGCAGTTACGGAGGCACAGTACTGAATCCCATTCAAGCCCTCGCGGAAATTATCGGCCAACTCCACGACAAAACCGGACGTGTCACCATCCCCGGCTTTTATGACCGGGTACGTACCCTGGCCGAGCAGGAGCGGGAACTGCTTTCCCAAGCAGGATACACACTTGATCAATGGCAGAAAGACACCGGCGCCTGGCATCCCTGGGGTGAACCCGATTTCACCCTTCTCGAACGCATTGGCGCGCGCCCGACCTGTGAAATCAACGGCATTTGGGGTGGCTTCCAGGGAGAAGGTGTCAAAACCGTCATCCCCAGCATAGCAAACGCAAAAGTGACCATGCGCCTCGTCCCTCACCAGGACCCCGGCGAGATTGCCCGCCTGTTCAGCGAACACATCGAAAGAATTTCGCCGAAACAAGTCAAGGTCGAGGTCTTTCACCATTCCGGCTCCTGGCCCTCCCTCATGCCGGTCGACTCCCCTGAAATCAAAGCCGCAGCCCTCGCCCTGGAAGAAACCTGGAGCAAGAAACCGGTCTTCACGCTGGGAGGCGGCTCCTTACCGGTCGTCGCAGCCTTCCAACGGTTGCTCAGCGTCCCATTCGTCCTCATGCCCTTCGGCCTGGACGACAATCGCCATTCTCCCAACGAACATTTGGGACTGGATTATTTTGAAAAGGGGATTGAAACGGCGATCCGGTATTACTACCATTTGGCAGAAAACCAGTGATATGAAATTCGCCGTCAACTACTCCCCCGAATCAATCTACCTCCTCGAATCAGGCCATATTCAATTCGACCTCGTCAAACTCCCTGCCTGGCCGGACGTGATAAAAATAGTCGCAGGCAAACACCCCTGTTATGTTCACTTCCCCCTGAAAGTCGGGCGTGGGAAAGGCGTTTTAGACAACGAAACGAAAGAACCGGTCAAATGGAAAAAGATCGAAAAGATGATGAAAGAGACGGACACCCCGCTCGTCAACCTGCATGTCAGCCTGTCCGCAAAACATTATCCTGACATTTTCCAAACTTCAACCGCCCACGAACACTTTGAGCACGTTCTCGAAAACATCTTTCACGATGTGCAGGAGGCAGTCAGCCATTTCGGTCCTGAAAAAGTCATGGTTGAGAACGAACACGACGGCAAGGGATCACACCTCCAACTCAACATCCTCCCAGAACTCTATCACCGCATCATCGAAGAAACGGGCTGTGGCTTGCTGTTTGACGTTTCCCATGCCCGCATTGCCGCCCGCGCACTGAACCTGGACGAAAAACAATACCTCCAAGCCCTTCCCGTTCAGCATATCCGCGAACTGCACTTGACCGGCATCCAATGGTTTGGGGATGAACACATCCAAAAAGCACGTGCCGCCGGGCTAGACGAAAAATGGATTGATCGCGCCTCCCACCATTGGATGGATCACTTGCCGGTGACCGAGGAGGACTGGCCCATGATCCGGTGGGTCTTGGACAACATCCATTCTGGCCAGTGGAATTGTCCCTGGGTCGCGTCGCTTGAATATGGCGGGCTGGGCGGGTTTTTCGGGACGTTCACCGATAAAGAAGTTTTGCTCGAACAAATCCCCAAATTGCACCAATGGATCCACACCGCATGAAACAAAAACCTGTCACATTTGCTATCATTGCTTTTATTGTGCTTCCCTATTAGGGTACGGTCACCTCCCCCCAGTTCTCTCCATTCAACCAAATTGTATATATTCCAGCGGATAACATTCCCAAGGGCACATCTGTGGTGAAATCCTGAATCACGTCAATACATACCTGTTCAGCAGGAACCAGTGAAAAAGCATCTATTTGGATTTCATTTTCCGCATCTGGGGGAGATACTTCCACCTGAAAAATATGGCAGGGGGTTGGTAAATATCCTTGAATCGTTAGATTTACCTGCCCACCCGGTACTTCGGGTGCGGTAATTTGTGTCCCCTCGATGAAAACATTGCCCCGAATCATTGGCACGAAGGCCTCTTCGTGTCCCATCTTTGCTGCATCAAACGTGCCCACATGCTGTCCATTCACTGCTACAGAATACACCCCGTCTGTGTACACCCCTAGGGGAATATCTTGTTCAAATGGCGTCGTCGGCCCTCGGCACGCCCTCCCCGTTTCGATAATCGAATACACGTTCACCACAATGAGGTTAGGAAAATTTTGAGCACATGACGGGCAAATCTGCGATCCAAACTGATGACAAGGCGTCGGAAGCTGGCCCTCGACATGCAGGAACACCAATCCCGGTTGATCAGGGTTTGATCGAATTTCAGCCTTATCGAGGAAAATGGTATCCCGCAAAAAAGTCTCTTCTGTCGGGGGAGGCGACTCTACTTCGGCGGGGGAAGTGGGCTGCTTCCCATCGCTTTCCTGCTCAGGCAAAGAGGTTGCCACCAATGTTGGAGCGGCAATTGGTGCGGTGCCCTGCTCAAGCGACGTCCCGCACCCTCCCAGAAAAAACGAGAGCCACAAAAAGATCGTTACGTATTTCATTCGATAATCGTTATTCATGAACAGTCAGTTTCATCCCTTAATCACCGCCACTGGCACCAGCCGGGCAACCTTGCGGGCGATTTTTGCTCCGGCAACCGTCTCGACAACCGCGTCCACATCCTTGTAGGCAATGGGAGCTTCCTCTGCCAACCCGGCCATGGAGCCTGCCCGGACGCGAATGCCAGCTTTTTCCAACTGATTCCGCAATTTATCCCCGCGAACTTCTTTCTTCGCTTTGCTGCGGCTCATCATCCGCCCCGCGCCATGACAGGTTGAACCAAAGGACTGCGCCATGCTGCCTTCCGTTCCGACTAATACCCACGAAGCCGTCCCCATACTTCCCGGAACCAGCACCGGTTGCCCGATTTTTTGGTACTCCCCAGGCAGTTCCGGAGACCCTGGCCCAAATGCTCGCGTCGCCCCTTTTCGGTGCACGCAAACTTTGACTGGCTGCCCATCAATCATGTGTGTTTCAATCTTCCCCATGTTGTGGGCAATGTCATAAACCTGGTGCAAATGCCAGTTTTGAACCTTACCTTTGAGTGTATCCTCAAACGCGCGGCGGGCATGATCTGCAAGAATCTGGCGGTTAGCGAAGGCGTAGTTTGCGGCACAATGCATGGCGGCCATATATGCTTGCCCCTCAGGAGAGTTCATCGGAGCGCAGACGAGTTCGCGGTCGGGGAGTTTGATGCCGTATTTGTGGATGGCTTTTTGGAAATCGTCCACATAATCGGTGCAAATCTGGTGCCCGAAGCCGCGCGAGCCGCAGTGAATCTGCAGGACCAGATTGCCCTCCTCCAACCCCATCACCTGTGCAGCTTCCTCGTCAAATATCCGATCTACAATATCCACTTCGATAAAATGATTCCCGGCGCCAAGCGTGCCCAGTTGGGGGCGTCCCCGGTCTTTGGCACGCTTGCTGACGAAGGAGGGGTCTGCACCGTCCAGCCTGCCCCCTTCCTCCGTGTGGCGCAAATCCATCTCAGTTGCGAACCCTTTGCGGAGCGCCCAACGCGAACCCTCCAGGCAGACATTGTCCAGGTCTTTTTCAGAAAGGGGGACAGAGCCTTTGCCGCCAACCCCGCTTGGACAGTATGCGTTGAGGGTGCTGGCAAGCTGATCAAGATATTCTTCGGCAGAGTCATAAGGAATTTTTGAAGCCAATAATCTGACGCCACAATTTATGTCATACCCAATGGCGCCCGGGGAAATGACCCCGTCCGGGTAACGCGTGGCCGCGACCCCGCCAATCGGGAAGCCGTAGCCCTGGTGCATGTCCGGCATGACGGTGACGTGCCCGACCAGTCCAGGGAGAGTGGCTGCGTTGACGGCTTGTTCCAGCGATTTGTCGCGCAGGACAGTATCGAGCAAGTCGTTGCTGACAAAGACGCGGACAGGGACAAGCATGTCGCCGCGGTAAGATTTAGGGATTTCCCACTCATATTCGTTGATTTTTCGGAGGTCTTTTTTGGTGATCATGGGAATGCTCCTACGGGTGTGTACCCGTCAAACATCAAAAACAATGGTCGTTTCTAGCCCTCGTGGGTTGGATTCGATTCGAAGGTCGTGGTAGGTCACGGCTTTGATTTCTTTTTGTTGGGAGGCGATAGGCGCGCCTGAAATCTGGGCTTGGAGGTGCAAGTCTTGGATGGAAAGTTCGAAGGTGTCGAATCCGAGGCCCTCTTCCTCGCCGATGAAGAGAATATCGGTCAGGAATTTGACGAGGAGGTGTTCGGGGTCGTAACCTGTGATGGAAAGTTCACGTGTCACGCGCGGGGCGGATTTCAACACCACCCCTGAGAGGGTATCCATGCCTCGGGCGGCTTGTTCCAGCAACCCGGTCAGGTCGGGTGCCCAGACGGTCAACGCCCAATCTGCGGTATGTTCGATTTCAAGGTATCCAGTCAAACTTTCATCCATGCTTAAGTAATTGGTCGA
Organism: Anaerolineales bacterium; assembly: GCA_035293165.1. Taxonomy (GTDB): domain Bacteria; phylum Chloroflexota; class Anaerolineae; order Anaerolineales; family JABWBV01; genus JABWBV01. The sequence goes on from DATDOR010000692.1 coordinate 4,767, forward strand.
AATTAGCTTGAAAAAGACACCCGAAAAAAGGGGTGTGGGGGGGTGGCCACCCCCCCACACCCCTTTTTTCGGGAACACATTTTTAAATTTTTTCAGCTGATCACTTAAATTATATCCGACATCCGGTTTGGCCGGACAGCCCGAGTAGGAAGGATGAAGGAGTCATGGGCTTGCCTTCTCCCTATCCATCCTCTATAATTGCCCTGCGATGAAGACAACACTCAGCCAGGTTGAGGCCCAATTACAACGATTGGTCGAGGGGAGTCTGGCGCGGCTATTCCCCACTGAGTGGAAGAACAACCGGTTGGCTAACCGCCTGTTAGAAGCCATGCGGGATAATTTACTGCCTGAGCAAGCTTCTGAACAATTGGTTGCGCCGGATGTTTACACCATTTTTTTACCTGCCGATCAAGCTGGCGAACGTACTACCAATCGCCAACTTTCGTCCTTCTTAGCACAGAACTTGATGGAAGCGACAAAGGGTAGTGATATTCATTTCAAATTTCCGCCCTTAGTTCACATTATGGGAGACGCCAATCTACGATCCGGCCAGGTAAGGGTGACAGCCCAGTTTCGCAGTAATCAACCACATGAAACCCAATCCTTCTTGCCTTCTTCCTCTCCGAATGAGTACGCGCCACCCTTTATCAGTGCTTTCCTAATTTACAATCGCATTGAAATCTTTCCCATTGAAGCTCCTGTAGTGACTTTAGGGCGACAATGGGATGCAGATTTGATTATTGACGACCCGCGTGTCTCGCGCCTTCACGCTCAAATCCGCATGGTGGATGGGCGCTTCGTCGTGTTTGATCTGAGCTCGACGGCCGGGACATTCGTCAATGGACAACGGGTTCAACAACGCGTTTTGTTTCGCGGGGACGTTTTATCCCTGGCTGGCGTGGATCTGATTTTCGGCCAGGATGAACTTGAAGAAGATGAAACTCGCCCGATGAAAAAGTCAGGGATTTCGAGTGAGCCGTTCGCCTGAACATGAGTGGCCTTGTTCTTTTATTCTTGCGAATATTGCTCTCGGCGGTCTTGTATGCGTTTTTAGGATGGGCACTGTACACGCTTTGGGCAGACCTCCGGCAACACGCCTTTACAGTCAGTAACAACAAAATCCCTTCACTTACCCTGGCAGGCACAGAGGAATTAGCAGAAGAGTATTACTTCATTCAACCCGTTGTCAACGTCGGGCGCGGCGCAACCAATGATCTATTTCTCAATAATGATACGGTTTCAAACCACCATGCCCGGCTAACGTATAACCTTAATCAATGGTGGCTGCAAGATTTAAATTCGACGAATGGAACCTATATCAATGGACAACGTCTACTTACCTCGACGGTGTTGACGACAGGCGATATGATTGGTTTTGGTGAGGTCAATTTATTGGTCTCAATTGGGCTTGACCCGATTCAGGAGCTTAAACATGACGCAAGAGAAAGACAATGAAGAAGTCCCTCGGAATGCTTTCTTAATTGTTAACGGAGCAGATGTATTTCCGCTAAAAAAAAGCATCATTACCATTGGCCGGATGGAAGATAATGACCTGGTTATTAGAGAAGTACGAATCTCCCGGTATCATGCCCAATTACGCGCTGAAAAAGGACAGTATATCCTGATAGACCTGAAATCCACTGGCGGTACGTCTGTTAACGGAGAAAAAATCACTCAGGTAGCATTATTTCAGGGTGATGTGATCTCACTAGCCGGTATCCCGGTCATTTATGGACTAAGTCCAGCTGCTCAAATTCAAGAGGAAGAGTCGCCGGAAGTCAAAGCCCGGTTCCGCCGTACCGAACAGCCTACGAAAGCGATTACCGACTCCGTAGAACTGGCCTCGATTGACAATTATCTCGAAATGTTCGACGATCCAACGGAATAGGATTAGGAGAACTTTTATGAAGCCTATTTTTGCCGTCATTGGTGGCTCCGGTTTATACGATATGCCCGGGCTGGAGGATGTACAAAAACACGATTTAACCACTCCCTTCGGCAAGCCCAGCGCCCCGATTGTCGAGGGCACCCTGGAAGGGAAACGGGTGGCGTTCCTGGCCCGGCACGGGATTGGACATTCTATTTCCCCTGGTGAGATCAACTATCGCGCAAATGTCTACGCCCTGAAATCGTTGGGAATTGAACGCATCATCAGCGTGAGCGCCTGTGGCTCCTTGCGTGAGGATTACGCACCCGGTCATCTCGTCATCCCCAATCAGCTATTTGACTTCACCAAAGATCGCATACGTTCCTTCTTTGGTGACGGACTGGTTGCTCATGTGGGCGTTGCCGACCCTTTTTGTGCAGACCTGTCCAATCAACTTCTCAAAGCCGTCCAAACCACCGATGCCACTGTGCATCAAGGCGGAAAATTTATCACCATCGAAGGGCCACGTTTCTCCACGCGCGGCGAGTCCAATACCTACCGCACCTGGGGCATGGACTTGATCGGCATGACTACTTCTCCTGAAGCCTTCCTTGCCCGCGAAGCGGAAATCTGTTACACAGTCATGGCGCACGTCACCGACTACGATGTCTGGCATACTAGCGAGGAGGCGGTCTCAGTAGAAATAGTCATCCGTGTCCTCAATGAAAATGTCCGTCTTGCCCAACAAACCATTCGCCATCTTGCCGTACATCTCACCTCCCCGCGAGATTGTGAATGTGAAAAAGCCCTGGCTTCCGCACTCATTACCAACGCCAACTATATCCCCCCCGAAACCCGAGTCAAATTATCCCTTTTCGTTAACAAGTATTTGAAGTAATCCATCCATCTCTTACGGTTGATCGTTCCCGCCGGGTCGTCGAAACCATGTTTCGCCCGACCCGGCGGTTTTATGAAAATAAATCCCCTATGCCTCCCACCCACCACATTACTCTCCTTCGTCATGCCGAATCTGAAGGCAATGTCAAAAACCTTTTCATGGGACAGGACGACCATAGATTAACCGAGAATGGTCGCTGTCAGGCACATGCGCTTGCCCAAAGATGGGCACATGAAGGGAGAATGTTCGACAAAATCATTGCCAGCCCGCTTTCCCGCGCCCGTGAAACTGCTGAATTCATTGCCTCTGAACTCGGTCCTCCGATTGAAACTGAGCCGCTGTGGATGGAACAAGATTTTGGGGAGTGGAATCCACTGGTTATTCCTGATGTGATTCGCGATCCCAATACTCCCAAATATTTTACCCC
>DATDOR010000693.1:0-7773 GCA_035293165.1 Anaerolineales bacterium
GGCGTCGTGGGTGCCGTAGGTGTTCCTTGTCCGGCAGACCTCCGGGCATTTCAAATGCCTGGAGGTCTTTTTTTAACCTAATTTGAGTTCTGGATAACGCACACAAGAAAAATTAGACACAGATGAACACGGAAAACGCGGATAGGAGAGAGAAAACCCGTATTTATCCGTTCTCGTCCGTGCCCAAATTCTTTAACCCTATTTCGCGTTACCTATCCTTCTGCCCATCGAAAAGATAATATTTGATAGAGGATCCTGTAACCGTTCAGTTCCCCCACCTGAAGGGGGTAAGAACCCAAAAAAATGGTGTCCGCAGGAGGTGTACACCCCCTGCGGACACCATTTTTTTGGATAATCCCCACACCAAGTGAACGGTTACGAGGATCCTCAAAGAAAAAGTGACGGTCACTTTGAAAGTGACCATCACTTACCCGACAATGAAAGGATGTGCATGGACGAAAAACAAGCGATTGGGCGTCTCAAAAAAGGCGATTTGAGTGGGTTGGAAGTGCTGGTACGAGAATATCAGTTGCAGGCGTTACACGCCGCAGTTCTGATCGTCCAGGATCACGATCTCGCACAGGACATCGTACAAGACGCGTTCCTGACGATGAGCCGAAAAATCGCTCAGTATGACGCCACCCGCCCGTTTCGTCCGTGGTTTTTGCGGAGCGTGGTCAACGCCTCGATTAAAGTGGCAAAACGCCAGACCCGGTTCATCTCCCTCAACGGGTATGACAGCGCCGTGGCGGAAGAGATGGGGAAGTGGCTGGTGGACCCGGACGCCCAACTCGAAGATTTCGTCGAAACAAACGAGACGCGCCAGACCGTGCGGAAGGCTTTGCTCAAGCTAACGCCCAAACAACGCGCAGTGGTCGTTATGCGGTTCTACCTGGGGATGACCACCCCGGAAATCACGAGAGAACTGGGCAGTTCCACTCCCGCGGTGAAATGGTCGTTGCACGCCGCCCGCAAACGTCTTCGTAAGTTATTGCAACCGCTCCGAAGCGGCACATCCGATAAATCTGATCACCCATCATCTTATCCGGTGGACGATCGGGAATAGGCGTTCTATGGTGAAAGAACATCCCTTCAAACAAACTTTACGTCATCTGGCAGAAGAATCGTTTCCTCCTGAAACCGATTTATGGCCAGGAATCCAGGAACATCTGGAAGGATCCAAAATGAGTACGCATTCTCAACCTAAAAAACTGCGGCTTGCCGCAAGTATCGTTTTATTCGGTTTACTGGCTTTGGTAATTGCTGTTTTTGCGACGCCTCAAGGACAGGCATGGGCGCAAAGTGTTTTGGGATTTTTTGACAAGGCGGAGACCGATGTGAATATCCCAACACCTATCCCACATGAAGTGCTTAGCCAGGATGCAATTCCAACAGCTATACAGAACATTGAACAGGAATCGACACTTGAAGTTATGCTTCCCACAAAACTACCTGAAGGCTGGACGATTTCCGTTATTGAACCCGGAACGCATCCTGGAGAAGCACATATTGAATTCTCGTTCGGCAGCCCTGCACGCGGCCTCGATCTCTACATGCAGTCTGCGAATGAATTAGACGGAACGATTTGGGGGCCGGAAGGAGAGGTAGAAACTGTTCAAATAGGAGAGTTTCTTGGTGAATTTGTAAGTGGTGCGTGGTTAAGACCACCTAACAATACTATTATCTTCCAACCGCTAATGGATGAATTAGCCAATTTGGAATGGAGTCTTGCTATCAACATGCGGCGAATACGCTGGCAAGCCGATGGTGTCATGTACTGGCTTATCGCACGCGGCGGCGAACCCGAAATTCCAGGCTATCTAAGCAAGGTAGACTTAATAATGATTGGCGAAAGTCTTGCGCCTGCTTCTGCCGCGGATGAAACACAATCGGTACCAGAGACGTTTGTCCCGGACGCTGGACGCTCGGAAGTTGCCAATACCGTCCCGGCGGAAAATCTCGACGTGGCTGACTTGCTGACCAAAGTGGATTTCCCCTTGCTTATCCCTACAGTTTTGCCTGAAAACTATGCTTTTTCCGGTTGGTCTTATGAAGCGGCTATGGTGCCTGCAACCCTTGAGTTTGACTGTGGTCGTGGAACGACGGATTGGTGGGCATTTTGGATCACGCAAGCTCACTTTGCAGAGGAGAATATTTCTAACCATTTGCTCCATTCATTTGTGAGAGTTGGACAGAGTGCTCAAATTGAAACTGTTATGATTGGCGATGTGGTGGGCGAATATGTTCAAGGTGATTGGTTGGATATTATGGATCCTGTAACATTTGAAACCACTCGGCAAGAATGGAATTCGAATTTGAACACTCACAATTTGGTTTGGGTCCAAGATGGTATTCTGTACTGGATTCATACAAACAGAGCATCAACTGATCCCGGCTATGCAGGTCCTTGTCGCCTGGACAAAGAAGACCTTGTGGCATTTGCCAATAGTTTGAAATAGGCTCAATAAAGACCTGACAGGTTTTCCGAAACCTGTCAGGTCTTATTCTTTTACATCTCCTTGATCACCCCCGCCCGGTACGCTTGAAGCAATTGCTTGAGGTCTTCGATCCGCTGCTGGATGCTCTGGCCCAGGTCGGTATCGCGGACGCGGAGGCGGTGGGGGTAGGTTTCGAGGATGTGGGGGTCGGAGGCGATGTCTATTTCGTCTTCGATGGCTTTTTGGGTGGAGACGAACGGGCTGTGGGCAACGAGGATCAGCGCGTCGGGGTTGTCAATGAGCGTGTATCCGGCGATGCCCGTCTCATCTTGGTAGGCTTTGGCGAACCCACCGTCAATGACCAGCAGTCTACCCCCGGCCTTGACTGGGCTTTCTCCTTTTTTGACCTGCACGGGCACATGCCCGTTGACGATGTGGGCATGATCGGGGTCGAGGCCGAACGCTTCCAGGATACGGCGGGCGGTTTCGGGTCGGTCGCGGAAAGTGTAGTAGGGGTCTTTGGGTTCCTTGTGGGTGGCAGAGTCTTTGAGAAAATACCGTTCAAACGTCGCCATTTTCTCTTTGCCAAACAAGGGGGAATCGGCCCCGCTCCATAAATACCAGAACATGTCCAGGCCGCGCTGTTTTTCGGCGGTCTGTTCGGTGGAGAAATATCCCTTGCGAACGATATGCTCGACGTGATCCATGAATTCTTTGGGACCAACCTCTTGTTCACCCACGACGAAGGTGCGGAACGACCCGTCGGAGTTCATGGGGATACAGCCATGATAGAGCAGATGGTTGTCGTGGATCAGGTACATGCTCCCTTTGGAAAACCAAAACCGGACGTGTTTTTGCAGTTTTTCGCTGTTCGCAAAGGAACTTTTCAGGCGCTCCATCACTTCCCGTTCGCCGGGGGAGAGGGTGTACGGATCGGCGGGATCCACGGTGGGGAATCCGGTGTCCCGCAGGGGATAGGTCTGGCCGCCGACGGAGACCGTGCCCGAGGCGTGATCGATTTTATCGAGCAGGTTCCGGTCGGACATGGCAAACTCCGGGTTCCGCTGGATGGCTTGCCCCTCCAGTTTGAGTTGGATGATCGTGATGGCTTTGTGCATCTTCGCCATCAACCGTTTTTCGTTTTCGCTGAAATTGGCGGCGTTTTCTTTGATCTGGAACGTCGCGCAGGGGTCTTCGCCATACGTCTCCATCGCAAATGATGCCAGAGGAAACATGCTGATGGCATAGCCGTTTTCGAGCGTTTCCATGTTCGCATAGCGCAGGCTGAACCGGATGACGTTGGCGATGCAGGCTTCGCTCCCGGCCGCGGCGCCCATCCAGACGATGTCGTGGTTCCCCCACTGAAAATCCACCGCCTCGAGCTGGGTCAGTGCGTCGAGGATCAGGTGCGCCCCCGGGCCGCGGTCGTATACGTCCCCGATGATGTGGAAGTGGCCGACCGTCAGGGCTTTGATCAGGTTCGCCAGCGCGACGATGAATTTCCGGGCCATGTCAAATTCGATGACGCTGTCGAGGATGGCTTGGGCGTATAGTTCGGTGGGGGAAGCGTGTTTGTAGAGCAGGGTTTCGATCAAATAGGCGAAGTCCGTGGGAAGGCGTTTTCGCACGTAGGCCTGGGTAAAGTCCGCCGAAATCAGCCGGACGAGGCGCAAAAGGCGCAGAATGATCACCCGGTACCATTCGGCGGGGTCGGGAACCTGGCGTACCATCTGCTCCATCTTTTGTTCGGGATAATAAATGAGCGTCGCCAGACTGCGTTTCCCCTGCGTGCTGAGTTCGTACCCGAACACTTTTTCTACGTTCAGCCGGACGGCCCCCGCCCCGTTGCGCAGGACGTGCTGGAACGCCTCGTTCTCCCCGTGAATGTCGGACATGAAGTGTTCGGTGATTTTGGGTAGTTCGAGGATGGCGCGCAGATGGATGAGTTCGGTCGAGGCGGCTTCGAGGGTGGGGAATTGTTGGGCGAGCAGGCGGAGGAAGGGGAGGGTGGGGGTGTTCATGGGGGGAAGGTTTTGAAACACGAAGTTCACGAAGGGACACGAAGGGTCATTCTCGTTTTGAACGAACGGCGTTCCTGATAGGGAACTTGTTGGGTTTCAGGATGGTCATTTTAAGGAATGCCGTTCGTCGTTTGTGGGCCATAGCGAGAATTACTGACGAAGGGGTGTACTTCATTATAATCGTGGTAGGTGAGTTTCTTGTCTTTTATGCGCTTTGTTATTGGCGATAACGTATATGAATATGAGGTTTTGTTTTGTACGCAAATTTGCGCAAATGAACGCAGATTTTTAGAAAACGTAGGTGAAACCGTGTTGATCTGTGTACCATTTCTTTATTCTAAACTGAGGATTATTCATGAACAAAAATGTTTTCCTTTCCCTTGCCGCTTTCTTGCTCATTCCTGTTTCCATGTTCGCTGATATGCAATTGGATTTACTCAGAAAACATGCGGCGGCTAGTTTTGATACCTGGCCGTATTTATGGCTCACCCCACTTGCACATCTCATCTTTGCGGGGTTGACCCTTCTGATCATTTGTGCGTTGCTTGCCACCCTTCGACAAAATTGGGTTTTGTGGTTGATTCTTTTGCTGGTAGGGTTGGTCTTCACTTTTTATTTCCCGCTTGCATTTGCGATCCACCAGCCAAGAATTCTTCACTTTGATGGGTTGATGTTTGGTGAACTGACTCGCATGGTTGGGGCGTTGCTCGCGGCGGCGGGGTTATTTCAGGTGTATTTCGCCCTTCCAAAGGTAAACGCGCTTTTGAGGACGCAACGGGCGGGTGGAGAAGAGGAACCCTGAGCGAAGATACTACCGAATTTGAAATCGAACGCGACTGGGGGAATTGGTACAGGTTTGACATTAATTTTTCAACGGAATTTGAACGCGGGTGTTTTACACTGAATTGGGAACAAATTTTCCAAGGCCTTCGTCTTTTCGAAAGATATAGAAAACAAAAGACTTGTTACAGGTCTGTTACACCTTATTACTGGCCTGGAACCTGTCTGTATTATGCCTGAAACATCACACCGATAGAATCAGGTCAATCACTAAATCAGCTCAAGCACAGGCTTGAAGAAAAAAAAGAGAGTCAAAAATGAACACCCTTAAAAAACTTTCCCCTATCTTAATGGTCGCCGCCATGCTCCTGAGCATGATCGCCGCCACCGTCTCCCCCGCTGCTGCCGCTGGAACTGTCCCGGGCTGCAAACAATGGCATGTCGTCCAAAAAGGCGAGTACCTGTCCACAATTGCCAAGCAGTATAACACTACCTATCAAACGCTGGCCGAAATCAACGAACTGGATGACCCCAATATCCTCTTCGTTGGGCAGAATTTGTGCGTTTCCGTTGACGGGACGGCCAGCACCACGCCTGTTCTGCCTAACAGCGGTTCAGGTATCCGCATCTATGCCACGAGCGTGAAGGAAGACCTGTCGGTCACTTTACAAGGCAAGTACCTGGTTGCCAGCACAACCTACACCATCTATCTGAGTAACTTCAAAAGCAAACAGCCCGTAAATTATTCGGCAGGCGCCGTGACCACCGACAAAGATGGCGCGTTCAAAGGGACTTACAATCTCCCCAACAAGCTGTCCGATGTGAGCGTGATCAGAATCCTGATCAGTAACACAAAAGGTGACACTGCTTCCAACTGGTTCTATAACATGAACACAGACGGCAACACCGGTGGCATGGGTAGCCCAACCTTATACTTCACCATCGTCTCCGTCAAAGCAGGCAAGAGCGTGAAAATCCAGGTTAACAATGTGCTCCCGAATGTCAACTATAAGGTGACGATGGGAAAGACCGGCACGATGGGTGTGGGCGGTATCCATGTCGAAACACTGAGAAGTTCCAAAGGCGGCACTGTCACGATGACCTTCGATATCCCCGATGATTTAGCCGACCGGTCGAAGATTGACCTCCGCATTGAAAACAACACGTTCGAGATTTCGACCTACCGGACCTTTGACAATTAAGACAAACCATAGTCAATACACATGATTGAAGACCTTGGCCCATTTAAATGTAGAAAGAGATGGGTCACGGTCTAAACTTATTTACTCAAAAAGGTAAATCAATGTTTAAGTGTTGGGGTTTGAACGCGTCTGGACAGTTAGGGGACGGCACCACCACGGATAGAATTTCGCCGGTTGACGTCAACGGGCTTAAAGATGAATCGGCCATCGCACTGGTCGCTGGAGATACCCATACCTGCGCTTTAATGTTCACGGGTAGGGTTGTCTGTTGGGGCGAAAATACCTACGGCCAGTTGGGGGACGGCACGACGATAAATAGTAGCCTGCCGGTAGAGGTGCAGAGTCTGCCCGCGGGGATCGTACAGTTAGCGGCAGGTTCGGTCTTTACGTGTGCGTTGACCGGGGATGGAAAGATTACCTGTTGGGGGGACGGCCAGGATGGTCGCTTCGGCAATGGCGTGACGGATAGCTATCTCGCTCCAGCGGAGATCGTTCTAATCTTCACCCAGGATGACCCTTCCCCTACCTGGCAGCCTCAGTTCTTTGACTACTACAAATCGGATACTTACTTGCTAGATAACGCCGAAGCAGAGGTCATTTCCGGAATCAACAAGGAATCCCAGGTTGAAGAAACGGCCGTTATCATCAAGATAGAAGAATATTACCTGCTTGCTTTACCTAATTTTGGCGATGAATCGCTAAAATATTTTGACCAGGTCATCGCTTCCTTTCAAATGTTCATGAATGGCTCATATCAACCGCATTAGAAAGGTCTGTGTATTTTAGAGGAGTTTGCCATGAAAACTATCCGTATCTTTTTCATTGGAATTTGTTTGCTGTTGGCATCTTGTAACACTTTGCTCCCTCAAACGCCCGCGCTGGAGAGTGATGGGGAAGCCATCCCACCTGTCTCGGACGAGGTCATGGTCGAGGAAGCCGTCGAAGAGGTCATCGTCGGCCAGAGTGCTGCCGGAGAAATCGGACCCACAACAGTCGAGATCGTTGGTGGCGATGAGGCCGCGCTGCGCGAGTTCGTCACGCGTTGGATGGGTTCATCCTATCCTGGCCAGGAAGCGGATCATATCACCATCTATCTGGGCAGCCTTCCCCCAGAGATGCCTTATTCCCTGCCCCTGCCCGATGGCGCGCGCCTCGTTGCCAGCGTCCAGCAAACCCGGTTTGAAGTTCTCCAACTCATTCTGGATGCGCCCATGCCAGAGGATGCTATTACCGCATTTTACGAAGCGGCGCTTCCCAAAGCCGGGTGGCAGGCCGTGTCAAATTACGGCTCCGGTGGTGGTTTTGTTTCCGCGGACTTTGGCCTGACTTACT
>DATDOR010000694.1:0-4573 GCA_035293165.1 Anaerolineales bacterium
CCGGAGTATTCCACCATCGGTTTGCTGGGTGCGAACGTTGGACTTGCGCCGACTGATCAGGTCATCACCCTTAACAATCTCGTCAATGATTTGGGGCTGGATGCTTCGTCGGCGGGGACAATCATCGCCTGGGCGATGGAACTTTACCAGCGCGGGCTGATAGACGATGAGATGACCGGCGGCCCACTTGAATGGGGAGATTACGAGACGATCCACCAACTCATCGAGGACATCGCCTACCGGCGCGGGTTTGGAGATGTGTTGGCCGAGAGCACCCAAGCTAAACGGTTCTTTCCACCGGAAGCTAATGACTACCTGATTGCCGTCAAGGACCTGCCCCAATCGGACCCGCACGACGTGCGTTATTTTAAAGGGTTTGCCCTCGGTATCGCCGTTGCCAGCAGGGGCGCAGATCACCTGCGAAACCGCCCGACCCTGGAAGTATTCAAACTGCCCGACGAGGTGCGCGCGGAGATTTACGGGCGGGCAAACGATCCCGACCCCTCCGGGTATCTGGACAAAGGGTTGGTCGTCGCATGGAGCGATGACATTTACGCGGTCACGGACAGTTTAGGGGTGTGCAAATTCGTCACCCACGGGTTTAATAGTCCGCATTTGCTGGGGTATGAGCATTTTTGCGGAGATGTTGAAGCCGCCACCGGACTGGAGTACACGCCGGAAACCTTACGCGCGGTTGGACGGCGGGTATTGGACACTGAACGGCTGATCAACGCCGGGTTTGGCTTGACCCGTGCCGACGATACGCTACCCAAACGATACTTTGACGATCCGATGCCTGGGCGCAAGACAAAAGGCCACCACATTGACCGGGATAAGTTCCAGGAGATGCTGGACGAATATTACGAAGAGCGCGGCTGGGACCAAGCGGGACGCGTCCCCCTTGATCGGCAGCGTGAGATTGATGAGATGGTTGCCGCGCTTGGCTGAAGAAACCCGAAAATATCTTCCAAATGACTTCCACGAATAAACCAAAACTGCACTACGTCTGGGTGATCCTGTTCGTTAGCAACCTGGTTGTGGTCGGAGCACTGGGGCTGGCGAGGTTCAGCTACTCGCTGTTGCTCCCTCCGATGCAGGCCGGGCTGGACATGGACAACACCCAGGCAGGCGCGCTGGCAACGGCGGACACAGTCGGCTATCTGGCGCTTTCGCTGATTGGGGGCGCGCTGGCCTCGCGGTACAGCCCGCGCGCCGTCGTGACGGCCGGGCTGGTTCTCACCGGAACAGGGATGCTGCTGACCGGCGCGGCGCAGGGCGTTTTTATGGCCGTGCTAGGAAGAGCCATTACCGGGGTGGGCAGCGGGGCCAGTAACGTACCGGTGATGGGACTGCTTTTGGCCTGGTTTTCCCGAAATCGGCGCGGCGCGGCGTCCGGGATTGCGGTTGCGGGCGCTTCGATTGCTATCATTGCCGTCAGCCCGCTGGTGCCGCGTATGGTCGAGGCCTATCCGGACAACGGTTGGCGGATGAGTTGGTACCTATTCGGTGGGGTGACGTTAGGATTGGCCGTACTGGCTGCTATGTTGTTGCGGAACCGGCCTGAAGAGATGGGTCTGGCCCCATGGGGGGATGCGGCAGCTTCTGTTGGTCCCTCCCGGCCGCAAGGCGCGCTACAATGGGGACAGGTGTACCAGTCTCCCGCTGTCTGGCATCTGGGAGGGGTGTACATCGCGTTCGGGTTTTCGTACATCATCTACCTTACCTTTTTCAACAAGCGGCTGCTCTCAGAGGGCGGGTATTCTCCGCTCGAAGCCGGAACGCTCTTCATGGTGTTCGGCTGGTTCAGCTTGTTTTGCGGGCTAATCTGGGGAGCAGTGTCCGACGCCATCGGCAGAAAACAGGCGCTGGTGTTGGTATATCTGGTCCATGCGGCAGCATTCACGTTGTTTGGCCTGGCGACCACAAAGGCCGGATTTGTGCTTTCGGCGGCACTGTTCGGGCTGACAGCCTGGAGCATTCCGGCGATCATGACGGCCTTCTGTGGGGATGTGCTAGGTTCGCGGATGGCACCGGCTGCGCTGGGTTTTATTACCTTATTTTTCGGGATCGGGTCGGCGGCGGGGCCAAGTATTGCAGGCGCCATCGCCGACTCCAACGGTTCATTTGTCCCGGTCTATCTGTTGGCCGGAGGGGTAGCGCTGGTGGGTGCGGTCGGCGCGCTGCTGCTGCGCCCGGTCTCGACAATTTTACCGGCCACAAATCTAAATCCGGAAAAAGGATGAAGAAATCATTTCACGGTTCAATTGTTCCTTTGGTGACCCCTTTCCGGGATGGCCAGTTGGATGAAAAGGGGCTGGCCGGGTTAATTGACTGGCAAATCGAAAGCGGAAGCCACGGACTCTCAGTGACTGGCACGACTGGGGAGCCCACCGCGCTAACTCTTGCGGAGCGGGAACGGGTCATCCAGGTAGCGGTGGAAACCATAGTGGGACGCGTCCCCCTCGTGGCGGGGACGGGGTCTACCAATTTTGATGAGACCCTCCATCTTTCGCGGTTCGCTCAAAAAGTGGGGGCGGACGCGCTTTTGCTGATCGTCCCCTATTACGTCCGCCCCAGCCAGGAGGGGCTGTATCGCTTTTTCAAGACCGTTGCAGAGAAGATCGATCTGCCTATTATTCTGTACAATATTCCCGGACGAACCGCCGTCAACCTGGAAATTGATACCGTCGCCCGTCTGCGAGACGATTGCCCGAATATCATCGGCATAAAAGAGGCAAATCAAGATTTTTCGCACATCACACGATTGCTGGGGCGTATGGGGCGTGATTTTCTCGTGTATTCCGGCATTGAGTTGCTCTGCTTCCCCATCCTGGCGATTGGCGGGGCGGGATACGTGAGCGCAACCGGGAATGTGCTGCCCGGCAAGGTGGCAAAATTGTACGATCTGGTGGCTGCCGGAAAGTGGGGGGAGGCTCAGGATTTGCATTACGAGTTGATGCCGCTCAACGATGCCATGTTCATCGAAATCAACCCTGTCCCAGCGAAAACCGCCCTGGGGATGATGGGCAAAATTACCCCTGAGGTCCGCCTGCCCCTGGTACCACTCGCCGAGGCAAATAAGATTAAATTACGCGCGGTCCTGGAAAGGTACGGATTAATTTGACGAGCTCTCCCACTGATGGAACCATCCAGACAAATGGTATTACACTCAGCTACCGCGAGTGGCCTGGGGAAAAAGGGCCAATCTTTTGCCTCCCCAGCCTGACCGGACACAAGGGCACTTTTGATGAGGTTGCCAGAGGTTTATCCCCGGAATATCACCTGTACGCCCTTGACCTGCGCGGGCGGGGGGACAGCGAAAAACCCATCGAGGGTTACGGCTTTGCTTACCATGCCAGTGATATTACCGCCTTTGCCGAGGCGTTAGGGTACGAGAAATTTTCCATCCTCGGGCATTCCTTTGGAGCGACCGTCGGCGTGTATCTTGCCTCGATTCGTCCTATGCAGGTTCAAGCACTCGTGATGGTGGATGGCGGGGCCGATCCAAAACAGGAAGTGATGGAGGCGATGTACCCAACCATCGGCCATTTGAGTAAGACCTATCCAAACACGGAGGCCTATCTGACAGCGATGAAAAAGGTTCCGTATTATGCACCCTGGAGCGATGCACTCGAACGGTATTTACTCGAAGATGTTGTTTCCCAACCCAACGGGGAAATTCGCTCCAAATCCTCCCCTGAGGCCGTCAAACGCGACCTGGACATTCATTTTTTCTACAGCATGTGCGTCCACTTCCCAACCCTGCACTGCCCCAATCTGTTCATCCGGCCCCGTAACGGATTGTTCGGCGACAGAGCGCACATCCTGGATGAACGCGAGGCCGCAGCCTTCGTCGCCTGGATCCCTAAATGCTGGCGGGTGGACCTACCGGATGTGAATCATTACACGATGATATTGAGCGATGATCCGATTGTGACACCGCCAATCCAGGCTTTTTTGAGTACGGTTTATTGAGATGAAACGAGCTCGCTTTGCCGTTAACGGACAAATCATGGAAGGCTACCTGCGCGAGGATGGGATGCTCACCACCCCCGGCGGGGGGAGGCGCGCTCCCGAAGAGGTCATCTGGCTCCCGCCTGTTACCCCAACAAAGATAATCGGCCTGGCACTGAACTACGCCGATCATGTCTCTGAACTGAACATGCAGACGCCCCCCGAACCCGCATTGTTCTTCAAACCCCTGTCCTCCCTCGTCGGACACCGTGCCCAGGTGATCGCCCCCAGCGGGGTAGAATACATGCACTATGAGGTGGAACTGGCTGTGGTCATCGGCCAACGGTGCCGGAACGTCAAAGCAGAACATGCAGAGAAGGTGATTGGAGGGTATACCATTGGCAACGACATCACCGTGCGCGATTTTGTCTACGACTTTTACCGCCCGCCCGTGAGGGCCAAAGGATACGACACCTTCGGCCCGGTTGGCCCCTTCCTGGTCACTCCTGATGAAATCTCTGACCCCGGCAACCTGGAACTGCGCGCCTTCGTCAATGGCGAACTGCGCCAAAGCGGGCATACTTCGATGCTGCTCCGCCCCATCCCGGATTTGATCGAG
>DATDOR010000695.1:0-5246 GCA_035293165.1 Anaerolineales bacterium
ATCCAGCAATTAGGGGCGAGCGGGTTGGTTGCTGCTCCAACTCAGGCGGATATTGACGGCCCAATGCGAGAGGAGATCAAACGCTTTTACCAGGCTGCCCGCGCCGAGGCATATGAACGCATCCCGATCTTCCGCCTGGCCTGGGACACCGCAGTCTCGGCATTTGGCTCCCGGCAGGTACTTTACGAACGATACTTCTTCGGCGACCCCGTTCGAATGGCCGGGGTGTTGGTGCGTTCCCATGATTTCACTCCTTACGAGGAGAAAGTGCGTGAATTTCTGTCTCGCGCCAGGGATGACGGTTAGGGCGATTTCCAATGACATCTCCTGTTGACCTGCGCCAATTCCGTCAAACTATGGGGTTTTTCGCGACTGGAGTATCCATCATTGCCATTGAGGTCGAAGGGGAAATCCATGCCATGACCGCCAACGCCATCACCTCTGTCTCATTAGACCCGATGTTGGTGTTAATATGTATCGGCAAGCACGCGCGCATGGCAAGTTTACTCCAAGCGAGTTCGGGCTTTTCGATCAATATTCTCAGAGAAGATCAACAAGCCCTGTCTACCTATTTCGCGGGGGGATGGAGGGGAGAGCCTCCTCCGCCGTTTCGCTTTGTTCCGTGGCAGAACACCCCGCGCCTTGAAGGAACACTGGCTGCCCTGGGTTGCAAACGTTATGAGGTTCTCGAGGGAGGCGATCATTGGATTGTGATCGGGGAAGTGATCGCTCTAATGACAGGTATCGAACCCCACCACCCATTGTTGTTCTACGGAGGCCGTTACGGGCAAGTCAACCGTGTTGAGCGCACCCTTGCCCCTGACCTGGAGGATATCCAAGAGTCTGTGCAAGTCTTTTACGACCCGTGGAAAGAGGAATAAACGCGATGGATTTCAACATTACCCGCGCCGGACACATTGAATTCCGGGTCACCGACCTGGAAGCCGCACATCACTTTTACGTCGAAGTGTTGGGATTTATCGAGAGTGATCGGGATGATGAACGGCTGTATCTGGGCGGCCTGGAGGAGCGAGAGCATCACGGGCTGGTATTGCGGAAGGCAGAAAGTCCAGGTGTAACCCACCTGGCTTTTCGCGTGGCTGCCCCTGCTGACCTGGAAAACCTGGCGGCTTTCTACGAAAACTACGGAAACGCGGTTCGCTGGCTGCCTGAAGGATATGAAAAAGGCCAGGGACGCGCTTTCCGGGTGCAAGATCCGACCGGCCTGCCGCTTGAGTTCTATCACAAAATGGAACGGAGGGAATGGCTGCTGCAACGGTTTGATCATTATCGCGGCCCAAATGTAATGCGGCTTGATCATTTCAACTGCCAGATTCCCCGTGTACAAGAGGGGTACGATTGGTTTACTAAAAAATTGGGATTCTACTGTTCCGAACTGACCATCACCGAAGACGACCCCCCTCAACTCTGGGCTGCCTGGCTGCACCGTAAGCAAAACGTCCACGACATCGCACTGATGAACGGGACCGGCCCCCGGTTTCACCACGCAGGGTTCTGGCTGGCTGATCAATACAGTGTGCTGCGTGCCTGTGACATGCTGGCGGCCTGCGGGTATGCCGACCAGATTGAGCGCGGCCCTGGACGCCACGGCATTTCCAATGCCTTTTTCGTCTACCTGCGCGACCCCGACGGCAACCGTATCGAGTTCTATACGAACGACTATCTCATCCCCGACCCGGATTGGGAACCCATTCGCTGGCTGATCAACGATCCCAGGCGGCAGACCTTTTGGGGGCACAAGGCTCCCCCCAGCTGGTTTGATGAGGCCGCCCTGGTAGAGGATGTCGAAACGGGAGAATTCATACCCACTTCTCCCCCTCCTTTGAAAGACCGGCCCGATTTTGTCACATGACCGACCCTGATGAAATCGCTGCTGCGGTTGCCCGCTTTATGTCCGAAAGAGACCAGTTTGCCCGCGCACTGGGGATCGAACTTTTGGATCTCCGCCCCGGATACAGCCGGGTGGGGATGACCATCGCCCCTTATATGGTCAACGGGCTGGGGATAGCCCATGGAGGGGTGATATTTTCTTTGGGGGATTTCGCCTTCGCCGCCGCCGGAAATTCTCACGGGCAAACGGCGGTCGCTTTGAGCATGGACATCCATTTTCTCCGCACCCCCGACCCAGGCACGTACCTGACCGCAGAGGCCATCGAAGTCCGCAAGGGTCGCCGGACGGCGCTGTACCGGATTACGATTTCGGATGATCAGGGAAACTTGATCGCCGACCTGCACGGGATGGCGTACCGGAAGGAGGAAGGGTTTTTAAGAGCATGATGATATTCAGAAGACTGGTGGGCCAATCTTCATCGTGGAGAACGGGAATTTTCAGGCTTTAGCCTGAGCAGTTACAAAATTACAAATACCCCCGGTTCTTTGGGAATCGGCGGGGAGGCAACCACGGCAAATCCCAAAGAGCCATATCCCCTTAATTCCAGAGACCTGTCTTTTGTGGATATAATAAAGAACATCAGTTGACTTCCATGTTTTCACCCTTTTTCAACTTGGAGAAGCTATGAATACCACCTTGAGTAAACCTGGTTTTTCTCTCAATCTTTTCAGGGGAAGAAAAGGCAGGCAACTCCGCGAATACCTGACGGCGTATTTGATGATTGCCCCATCTGTCATCCTGATTTTTCTTTTCGGTATCTTTCCTGTTGGATTTGCATTGTTTGTCAGTTTGCATAAATGGCAGTTGGTGCAAGGGCCGTACCAGGGACTGGGAAATTTTCTGGGCGCGATTGGCAACCTGACGTATGTGGCCTTGTTTGCATTGGGGGTGGGGGGATGGATCGGGGCGTGGATCATGCTCCGGTGGGTGGGTCGGGAGGCGCGCGAGCGGGACCACCGTCCGTGGGCGTTTGCTCTAACCGGCCTGGGGTTTGCGGCGGCGACCCTGGTGTGGTTCCGGTGGGCGTTTTTGCAGCTTCCCGAAGTGCTGGGTATCGCCAATAAAATCAGAGGGGTGGAACGGACACGGGAGTTGTTTCTCGGTCTGCTTGATGAAGCGTTCCATGTAGAAACGGTTTTCCCGGTGTGGCAGTTGTTTATGCAGATTTTGCTGGCGGCTGTCCTGTTAGCTCTACTGACCACCTTGTTCTGGCGGAAATCCCATGCGGGAAATTACACCGGCGCTTTCACGCTTGCGTGGCTGGGACTGGCGATTGGGGTGGGATTGCTGTGGTTTACATACACGGAAATTAACCTTTTGTACGCGGCGGCAGTCGAATCGGGCGAAGACCCCGGCATCTGGCCCCAATTCTTGATGATCACGTCGGGGGTGATTGCGCTGATCATCGGCTACCGCATCTGGCAGAGCGCGCAAAACCAGGACTCGACGGCAGGGTTTGCCTTCCGGCTGTTAGGCGGGCTGGCTTTTTCCGTTGGAGCGGTGCTGTTGATTCTGGAAATCCCTTCCATCGTGGCGGGCGGAGATAAGGATATGTGGGAAGGGTTGAAAGTGACCATTTTCTTCTCGCTTGGCACGGTGCCAGTTCAGTTGACGATTGCGCTGTTCCTATCCATATTGCTGTTTCAAAAACTCAAAGGGTCGGAGCTATTTCGGATCATCTTTTTCCTGCCTTATGTCACACCGGCGGTGGCAAGTGCGGCGGTTTTTAAACAACTGTTTTCGGGTCGTTCACCTTCTCCAGCGAATACCGTCCTCAAATGGATAGGGATCGAACCTCAAGCCTGGGTGGGCGAACCGAAGGGGATCATTTCCCTCGTCGGCGGGGGGTTGGGGTTGGACATCCCAAGCTGGGCGTCCGGCCCGAGCATGGCGCTCTGTGTCATCATCTTGCTTTCGATTTGGACGTATGTGGGCTATAACACGGTCATCTACCTGGCCGGGCTGGGCAACATCCCCTCCGAACTGACCGAAGCCGCCGAGATTGACGGGGCGAACAAGTGGCAGGTTTTCCGACATATCACCTTTCCTCTGCTCTCCCCGACCACATATTTTCTCTCATTACTGGCGGTGATTGGGACGTTCAAGGCATTTAACACGATTTGGGTCATGCGCGAAGGGGCGGCGCTGGGAACGACAGACCCCTTTAGCGTGGTGATTTTCGTTGAATTTTTCACGAAGACGCGGTACGGATATGCTTCCGCGCTGGCGTTCGTTCTTTTTGCGATTATTCTCAGTCTCACGGTGCTGAATAATCGCATTCAAGGTTCAAGAGTGTTCTATGGCTGATACAACTTCTACCACCCTGATTACGCAAACTCAGGCTCAAAGCCGGGTTGGATTGTTTACCCCGGCAAGAGTGCGAACGTTTTTGTCTTATGTCGTCCTCACCATCGGTGGGATAATCTCCCTGATTCCATTCCTGTGGATGATCTTCAAATCGGTCATGTCTTTGGGCGACTCGATGGGCGCCGCCTTCTTCCCAACGGAGCTTCACCTGGAAAACTATGTAGAAGCCTGGGAAATCGGGAACTTCTCGGAATATTTTGTGAATAGCATTCTAATCACCGTCATCACACTGGTCGGAGAACTTACCTTCAGCATCCTGGCCGCCTACGCCTTTGCCCGAATTGACTTCCCCGGAAAAAATATCTTCTTTGGCATGTTACTAATTACGCTCATGATCCCCGCCATGGTGACGACGATCCCCAACCTTTTGATCGTGACCTGGCTCGGGCGGGTTGGCCCCTTGAAATGGCTGAACAACTGGCCTGCACTGACCATCCCCTTCATGGGCAGTGTGTTCTCGATCTTTCTCCTGCGCCAATTCTTTGCCCAAATCCCCGAAGAATTGTACGACGCCGCGCAGATTGACGGGGCCGGGCATCTCCGGTTCCTCGCCCAGATCGTGCTCCCCCTGTCCAAAGCTCCGATCATGGTGATCATTGTGCTATCGTTCATTGGTTCGTGGAATTCCCTCGCGTGGCCCCTGCTGGTTACCACCGAACCCGAATGGCGGCCTATCGCAGTGGGGTTGATGAACTTCGTCAACGAGGCCGGGCAACAGGTCAACTTAATGATGGCCGGGGCGTTTATCACAATCTTGCCCATTTTGGTGATGTATTTCTTCACACAAAAACAGTTTACAGAGAGCATTTCACGGAGTGGAATCAAAGGATAAATGCAAGAGCCTTTAATTCTTAAAGTGCGTCGCACCTCTTAAACTTTTACCGGATTAACGAAGAGCAATTCTTCGCCCAAATCCCCGACGAATTGTACGACGCCGCGCAGATTGACGGGGCCGGGCATCTCCGGT
>DATDOR010000696.1:0-2998 GCA_035293165.1 Anaerolineales bacterium
ATTGACGACCCTGTACGATACGATCACCAATCGTTATCAGTTTGAGTTTGAAATGGACGGAGAGAAGCAGAGGCTCACGCGCGATGCGCTGATGACTTACGCTTATTCCCCAGATGCTGCCGTACGTGAACGGGCTTTCAAAATCCTGTACGAGACGTATAAAAAAGAAGGGCCAATCCTGGGGCAGATTTACCAATATCTGGTGCGTGATTGGCACAACGAAAATGTAGACTTGCGGAAATTCACCCGCCCGATCTCTGTCCGTAATCTGGCGAATGATATTCCGGATGAAGTAGTTGATACCTTGCTCAATGTGGCAAAACAAAACGTGTCCGTATTCCAGCGATATTTCCGGCTCAAAGCGAAATGGCTGGGGATGGAGCGTATTCGCCGCTACGATTTGTATGCTCCCGTGACCAGTGCGGATAAGACTTATTCTTATAATGAAGCGATTAGGATGGTGTTAGATGCTTTTCGCGGCTTTACAACTGAGTTCGCTGACCTGGCTAAGCGGGTGTTTGACAACTACCACATTGACAGTGAAGTCCGGCATGGGAAAGACGATGGAGCCTTTTGTTTCGGCGTTCTCCCGGAGTTAACCCCCTGGGTGTTGGTGAATTATCACAACAAACCGCGCGATGTTGCGACCCTGGCGCACGAACTCGGCCATGCCATCCACGCAATGCTGGCATCTGGTAATCCGCTTCTGACTTCCAACGCTTCCCTGCCCCTGGCAGAGACCGCGTCCACATTTGGCGAGATAGTGTTGGTGGATTATCTGCTCGCCCGCGAAGAGGATCAGGATGTCCGCACAGATTTGCTTTTCCGGCAGGTGGATAATGCCTATGCCACGATTATGCGCCAGATTTTTTTTGCCCTGTTTGAACGCGAAGCACATGAGAAAATTCAGAATGGCGCGTCGGTGGATGAACTGTCAGAAGCCTACCTGAAAAATTTACAAACCCAATTTGGAGATTCGATGGAGTTGGACGAGGATTTCCGGTGGGAATGGGTGGGGATTCCGCACATTTACAAGGTTCCGTTTTATGTGTATGCGTATGCGTTTGGACTGTTGCTGGTGTTGTCTTTGTACCAGCAATACAAGGCAGAAGGGGAGAGATTCAAACCCCGCTATCTCAAAATCCTTGCAGCAGGAGGTTCAGCTTCCCCGGCGAACATTCTGACCGAAGCAGGCGTGGACATTCACAACTCCGCGTTCTGGCAGGGCGGGTTTGACGTTCTGGCAGGGCTGGTGGAGGAGTTGGAGCAAATTCCCCATTAAAGTCCTTCGGTGCATAATGCAGATGGGACGTTCCAATAGATCGTCCCATTTTTTTTATTCCTCGGTATCTTCGCCTTCTTCTTCATACTCTAACTCGGCAAAAGCTTCCTCTCCGGCGCGGCGTTCAAGCATGATCATTTGGTTGGCTACCACTTTTGTGAAATATCGGGTTTCACCGTCTTGCTCATACTTTGTGGTTTCCAACCGCCCTTCCAGATAAATGCGGCTCCCTTTGTGGAGATATTGCTGGCAAATTTCTCCCAAACGCCCCCACGCTTCGATGTTGAACCAGTCTGTGGCTTCTTTGGGCGCGCCGTCCCCGGATTTCCACCGACGATTTACAGCAACGCTGAACGTGCATACTTTGCTTCCCTTGGGGGTGAACCGGGTTTCAGGGTCTTTCCCCAGATTGCCAATTAATTGAATGCGGTTTAATCCTGCCATGGGATGCCTCCGTTGCTAACGAGAAGATTTGAAAGATAGATATAGTGTAGCGCCGGTTTTTTTTCTGTCAAGCATGAATTTTCAGGGTTCAACCGTTGCGCCTTGTTTCAAATACTGGTATCCTTCGCCTATGTATCTGGCTGTCGAAGGTGTGATTGGAGTTGGAAAGACCACGCTGGTGCGATTATTGCAGCCCGCTTTTGAAGCGGAAATCTGCCTCGAAGTGTTTGAGGAAAACCCCTTTCTTTCCAGTTTTTATGCGGATCGAGAACGGTATGCGTTTCAGACACAAATTTTTTTCTTGTTGAGTCGCTATCACCAACAAAGACGGGATATTCTCGACATGGTTTCTGCGCAAAAGAATCTGATTGTGGATTATACGTTTGATAAAGATGCTATTTTTGCTCTCCTGAATCTTGCCGGGGATGAACTGGAAATGTACTATCGGGTACACGAAGCCCTTGCGGAAAAAATCGCCAGGCCTGAATGGGTCGTTTATCTTCGGGCGGATACCAGTACCTTGATGAAACGGATCGCGCAACGGGATCGCCCTTATGAACGGAATATGGAATGGGATTACATTGATCAATTGAACCGAACTTATGAAGCTTTTTTTCTGGAAAGCCACAAAGCGACTCCTGTTCTTACAATTGACACAAACGATCTGGATTTTGTGCGTAACTCCGATGATTTAGTGTGGGTGGAGAACCGGATTCGCCAGGCCCTCAAATTATCCCCTTTCCAGCCAGAATTACCCCTCTCATAACCCTCATGCGAATTACTCGTCAAACGCTCCTCAAAATCGCAGAAGATACCGTTGCCCAACGCGTGCAAGCCAACCGAAATTTGTTAGCGGCTTATCTGACAGGTTCGGTTGCCAGTGATTTGGAGCCTGTCTTAGGTGGCACAGCAGACATTGATTTGGTGTTTCTGCATGAGTACGAAGCCCCTGCAAACCGTGAAATCATCCGATTGACCGAAGATATTCATCTCGATATTCTGCACCACACACGACGGGAATACAATCAGGTGCGAGAATTGCGCGTCCACCCGCAAATAGGGCCGGTGATTTACGGTTGCCAGATTTTGCATGATCCCCGCCATTTTCTGGATTTTGCTCAGGCGAGCGTGCGCGCCCACTTTTTCCGCGAGGACAATGTGCTGCAACGTGCGCGAACACAACTAGAATCTGCTCGTCAGGTTTGGTTCTCCTTTCAGTTTTACGATGCCCAACCCGGCCTGAGGGAGGTTCTCCGTTACCTGGGCGCGGTG
>DATDOR010000697.1:0-3904 GCA_035293165.1 Anaerolineales bacterium
CACCCCACTCACACCCCAAAATCTGGGGACCTCCCCGCCGATTCCCAAAGAACCGTTCCTGTTATGTAACCACACAGCCCAGAGTGGAATTCGCCCTTCTATCTTAGCCTGAGCAGTTATAAACACTAACTCGCTTCCTGACGGGATTTCTTTGTCGTTTTCTGTTTTGCCATTATTCCCCCCACAAAAACGAGAATCAAGCCTCCGATCAGGAAGATAATCATCGCCTGAATCAACATGGGTGTAAACACTTCCTGGGAAAGCCGCGATACGACATTAAGTATTTCTTCCCGCAGACCTGAGGAGGTGTCTTGGAGGGGGCCGCTCACCAGATACCCTGTCAAAAATGCTCCCGGCAGCCAGGACAAAATTAAAGCCAACAATCCTGCCAGCGCCAGCGGGACGCCGCCCCAACGCGCCAGACTTTGAGCAGAACGGATGGCTAACAACCAAAGCAATGCAAAAAGCAAGATAGAAATGACCAGGCCCAACCAATAGATGGATCGCAGAAACCGCAATATCATTTTGAGTGATTGCCATCCTTCCGGGTTATTGTTTGGAGTGGGCGTATCGGTCTGGGAGGTTAGCTCAAATGTATCAGGAATACGGTTCACCACCTCTCGCAAAGAATCCAGATACCCCGTCAATTGGGCATCCCGGTATATATCAGGAAATTGGCAGGGAGGAAAAACCACCTGGCTGCCGGGGGCAGCAGCTTCTAGCTCGACTAGAAACTCCGTCACCTGTGCGTCCGTACAAGCAGGGAGCGCGTCAAAGGCAATTTCGATTGACCGTAAGCCGTTATCGGAGTTGACCCGGGCCTTGAAAGATTCTAAATCCAACAAAAGATGGAGCGCTGGGTCGTCCGAGTCGATCCAGTTATAAAAACTATCCACCGACGAGGATACCCATCCCGCGAGAATGTCATCCGACAGCAATTCAACCCGAACCGCCTGCCAGCCCTCTTGCGTCAAAGAAATGAACACCGCAGCAATATTGGTTTCTACTTCTGTCCCCAAGGGGACACCTTTTGACATTTCCTCTGAAAACCTTGCGAGAGCCGTAGGGACAAATCGAGATTGAGTCACCTCATCCGTCAATACGCTTTTTAATAAAGGACGGTTGAACACCGCCTGGCCCACGTTGAAACCCAACAAGGAAAGCGGGAGGAATAAGATAAAAATGATGGCAACAATCAGTGCAAGAAATCGAGTAAGAGATTTCACTTGGTTACACTCGCTTGAGAGACAACATATTCTGGTTCTACCGTTTTTAGTGTGAAATATTTGGATTTTCAGGGTGTGTGGGGGGTGTACACCCCCCACACACCCTGAAAATCCAGTTCCTCTTCACAGGATTCCCGGTAGAGCCACATATTCTCTACTAGAATGGTTTCAGGGCATCCCAGGCAGAATGGTTATTCATCCCTCATATCCCATCATGGAAGGACCGGGGCGTGCCAGCACGCGCGCAATCGGGCGCAATTCCAACCACCATTGGTTCTTGGGGCGTTTTCGATCTTTTTCAATCATGCGTGGCAAATCATCCAGACTCGTAAAAACCATCTTTCCCGCCTGCATCCCAATAAAATAGCCTTCGTGCGAAGCATTTTCCGCATGCTCGATCAGATAATCAATACAGCGCGCAGCCATCCGGGCAGCCTGGATGCGGTCAAAAGGCGATGGGTCGCCGCCTTGCTGTAAGTGGCCGAGAATCGCCGTCCGAACGTCAAACAATTCGCGCCCTTCTTCCTCAAACAGCGCAGCCATAAAATCGGTCGTGTAAAACTCATTCACCCGCTCATTACGGATCATCAACCCCAGGCGTTTCCCATGCCGGAACCCGGAAATTAAATTATCCAGGTCTTTCTTCAAATCGTTGAGCTTCACGCCCTCTTCGGGCAAGTACACCCGCTCCGCCCCGGTCGCCAGCCCGCTCATCAGCGCCAGATACCCGCACTCGTCCCCCATCACCTCTACCACGAAACAGCGCCGCGAAGCCACCGCCGATTGTTTGATCCGGTCTACGGCCTGCACAATACTATTCAACGCCGTATCCGCGCCAATACTCAACTCCGAGCCGGGCAGATCGTTGTCAATCGTTGCCGGGAGGCAAACAATGGGGACATTGAAGGCCGGGAAAAGGTACTGTTGGGAATACATCAAATGGGCGGCCTGGTATGCCGCCCATCCCCCAATGATCAACAACCCTTCAATCGCATATTTTTCAATATTCCGCGCAATCGCATAAAAATCGCTGTTGGCCGGGATCTTCCGGTTGGTGCCAAGCTCCGCGCCTCCGCGAGGCGCCCACCCATTTACCGACATCCAATTCATTTCGTAAATATCCCCGGCAATGAACCCCTCAAACCCATTTCGAATCCCCATCAGGATATGGCCCTTGTCCACCCCAATCCGAACTGCTGCACGGACTGCGGTATTCATCCCTGGCGCGGGGCCACCCGCGTGCATCACCGCCAGGCGGAGACGGCGCTGCCCTGGCTTGGGTGGGTGGGGCAGCGCCCGCACGAGTGTTCGCACAATCCGAAAGGAGTCGGCAAAGCTGCCCCCGCGCAAACTCATCGCCATGTCAAAATTCTGTGTTTTGATTGCTTCGTTCACCGCATGGGTCTCGTTGACACAACCCATCAGTGGGGAACGGGTCACGCGATTGCCGCGAATGCCGATCATCCATGCCTCGCCGCGCACTTCCCCCGAGGCAATCGCCTGGACTGCGGTATGGCCGAGGATGGTGCTCAAATTGCGGTCAAACGCGGAGGGTACACCCCCACGCTGGACATGCCCCAGGATCGTCACCCGCGTATCTTCCCCCAACTTTTCTTCCAGAATCTGTTTGACGTATTGGGATGTAATGGGATTCCCATGCCGGTCACAGGCTCCCTCGGCGACGATGACAATACTGTCCCGCCGGCCGGCTTCGCGCCCAGCCTTCAAGACCTCACACATTTTCTCTTCCCAACGGTCCAGGTTGGGAGGACTTTCCGGGATCAGCACCCAATCCGCTCCGGTGGAGAGCGCAGACATCAACGCCAGATACCCGCACCGGCGGCCCATCACTTCGACGACGAAGCTGCGCTGGTGGCTTGCTGCCGTGCTGGAGATGGCGTCAATGGCTTCCGTGATCCGGTGCAAGGCCGAGTCTGCGCCGATGGTCATATCCGTCCCGCACATGTCATTGTCAATCGAGCCGACCATGCCGATGATGGTGAGGGCCGGGTGGCGTTCGATGATGTCCTGGGAGATTTTGCCCGTTTCGACCAGTTCTTGAAGCAGGCCAGGCCATTCTTCGCGGAAGATGTTTGCCCCGGTCAGGCTGCCATCTCCACCGATGACGATCAAGTTGTCAATCCCGTTCAGGATCAGATTGTACGCGGCTTGCAAACGCCCCTCCCGGGCCATAAATTCCTTACAGCGGGCGGTTCCAATCACCGTCCCGCCTTGATGCAGGATCCCGCCGACCGTATCCCAATCCATTTTGCGGATCCGGTTACTCCCTTCGACCATCCCCCGGTAGCCCTCATAAATGGCATAGGGTTGCAGCCCCATCTCCAGCGCAGTACGGACGACGGCGCGCACCGCTGCATTCATTCCCTGGGCATCCCCGCCGCTGGTCAGCACGCCCAGGCGTTTGTTTCGCATTGAGTCGGACAAGGTTCTCTCCGGTTATTGATATAGTTTTCGTAACTGCTCAGGCTAAAGCAGAGGAAATTCCGAAAAAAAGGTGTGCGTGGGGATGTACACCCCACCAAACGAAGTTTGCCATACCTTTTTTTCGGGCTAACCCCCTTCTCGGCTGAGTAGTACTAGTTTTCAAAGTAGTATCCCACAAGTGGCATGAGGGGACAAGACAGGGGGAGGGTTTTTGTGCTTGCCTTTTCCCTAAA
>DATDOR010000698.1:0-8609 GCA_035293165.1 Anaerolineales bacterium
CGTGTAGGGGCGCGGGAAAAAAACTTTTTGGCTGAGCCCGAGCTCGTTGATCAGGCCGAGCATATGGGCATCGGTCTGAAACCAATGGTGGTAGAACTTTTCGACCGACCAGTCCCAATGTGGTTCTTTGAAGCCGGAGGCCAACCCCCCAACGCAATTGGCGGATTCGTAAATGATGACCCTATGACCGGCGCGGGTCAAATCCCAGGCAGCGGCCATGCCGCCAATCCCCGCGCCGATGACAGCAATGTTCATGATGGATTCCTCGAATCGGTATTGCTCATCCCAGAAGAGAGCCGAACAATCGGAAAATCCCGGCTTTACGAGCAGTGATTACCGATCCGCAAAACGCAGTAGAAGGTATTGTATGACACGCTTTAAAAGTGACAAGCAGGCAAAAAAATAAGGGCGGGGTTTCCCCGCCCTGGTGAATAACCTTTAACATGGGTGATTATTATCGAGCGCGGATAATATCTATAGTTACGGTGACGAAATTCCCATTGGGATTAAATGTTAAAAGAATAGACAAATTGTCGCTTAAATCATTCTGCCGAGACAGCGTGCCCATTGCACCGAACGCCGAATCTGCACCTAAGACTTTGTTCCAGCCAAAGGCGGGGAGTTCTGCTATATAATAATCAACAACTTCCTGAATGCTCCCATCTACTTTATAGATAACACGGCTATTATTTGCTTCCGCGCGAATTTCATACCCGGCATCCAGTATCGGAACATCGGAAGGGACTCCTCTTTCGTCGATGGTAGGGCCATCACCGGTTGCGGTTTCTTCACCACCGGATTCTGTGTTGCCAGTTTCCTCTGGCGCGGTTTCTTCCGATCCGGTTTCTGAATTGGCGGGTTCCTGCCCGCTTGCGCCCTCATTGGAGGTCGTTGGGGCAGGCTGGTTTTCTGGTGCTTGCGTTGCACGATTGCCGCCACACGCGGCGGTAAACAAGATCGTCAATACGGTGATGACGATCAAAAGGAAAAAGGTCGATCTCTTCATGTTGGTTTCTCCTGGGAAAATAACTGGGTTAGCACATATTAAACACAATCATCTAAACTGTCAACAGGTATAAAATGTAAAAAAGGCATGGGTTTTCCATGCCTCTTTTTAGATCAAATAGTCAAATTTTCATTTATAATCACATGTTTTTTTCAATGTAGGCCACTGCCTCGCCGACGGTCGTGATTTTTTGTGCATCTTCGTCGGAGATTTCTGCCCCAAACTTATCTTCAAATGCCATGATCAACTCAACGAGATCCAACGAGTCAGCCTCCAGGTCTTCGCGGAAGCGGGCTTCGGGGGTAATTTTATCTTCATCTGCACCAAGTAAATCAACAATGATGGTTTTGACATCTTCAAGAGTGCTGGACATATTTTCCTCCAGGAAATAGGATTGAAATTGTTTTTAGAATTTTGCAATTGTAATTTCCAGCAAGGATATGTCAAGCGCCACACAAGTCCCCTGGCGTTGGGCATTCATGTAAGGCACGTTGACAGCTTAAAATCCGGCTGGTAAGATCGTTTCACCTGGCAAAAACACCAGGCATAATTGAAAGTTACGCCCCCGTATGTCGCTTACAACAAGGAAAACCGATCATATTCGCATCAATCTTGAGGAAGATGTGCGTTCCGGCCTGACGACTGGGCTGGAACGCTATCGTTTTATCCACCGGGCACTGCCAGAACTTAATTTAGATGAGGTTGATCTTCAGTTGCCGCTTTTTAACCGTTATTTGAAAGCCCCGCTCTTGATCTCCTCAATGACCGGAGGAACGGAAGAGGCTAGGCAGATCAACCAAACCCTGGCCGAAGCCGCACAATTGACGGGAATTGTGATGGGGCTGGGGTCACAGCGCGCGGCCATTGAACATCCCGAACTGGCAGATACCTTTCGTGTGCGAGAGGTAGCCCCAGACATTCTACTGTTCGCGAACCTGGGTGCTGTGCAACTCAACTACAACTATGGGATAGATGAATGTCGCCGCGCGGTCGAGATGATCGAAGCAGATGCGCTGATCCTGCATCTAAATGCGGTGCAGGAAGCGGTTCAACCAGAAGGGGACACGCGTTTTTCTGGGTTGCTGAACAAGATCGAACAGGTTTGCCGCGCTCTGCCTGTGCCGGTCATTGCCAAAGAAGTGGGGTGGGGTTTTTCTGAAGAAGATGCCCATTTGTTGGCTGAAGCCGGGGTTGCTGCTATTGATGTGGCTGGGGCGGGAGGCACTTCGTGGTCGCAAGTGGAAATGTACCGGGCTAAAACCGCTTCCCAAAAGCGATTGGCTGCTGCGTTCATTGATTGGGGGATTCCGACTGCGGACGCGATTTTGAATGTGCGCCGTGCTGCTCCCGATCTGACTGTGTTCGCCTCCGGGGGGCTACGGACGGGCCTAGACATCGCGAAGTGCGTTGCATTAGGAGCTTCACTTGGTGGAATGGCTGGCCCATTCCTCAAGGCCGCGGCGCAATCGGTGGAAATAACCGTCCAGGCTATCGAAGAAATATCGCGTGAAATCCGCGCATGCATGTTCGCAGCCGGGGCGGGGAATATTGAGCAGTTACAAAAAACGCGGCTGGTGGAAGGTTAAAATGCCCCCCACCCTTCGCCTGCTTGAAAACATTGAAGACATGTTCGTCGTCGAAGACCTTCAACGGCAAGTCTGGGGTATGGATGATGCGGTCGTTCCAAATCATTTGCTGTTAACGGCGGCGCACAACGGAGGGTTGATCCTGGGCGCATTTATAGATAATCGTATGGTCGGATTTGTTTTTGGGTTTCCTGGCCTGACCCACACCCCAGACGGCCCGCAACCCAAACATTGTTCTCATATGCTTGCCGTCCTCCCGGAATATGAAAATCAGGGTATTGGGTACCTGCTCAAACGTGCCCAATGGCAAATGGTTCGCCATCAAGGGCTGCCACTCATCACCTGGACGTATGATCCCCTCCTCAGCCGCAATGCCCACCTTAACATCGTCCGGCTTGGGGCAATCAGTAACACTTACGTACCCAACATGTATGGTGAAATGCACGACAGCCTCAATCAGGGGTCACCCTCGGATCGATTACAAGTGGAAGTCTGGGTGAATTCTTCTCGTGTGCGGAACCGGATGAGCAAACGTCCACGGCGCCAACTGGATCTGGCACACTACCTGTCTGCGAATACGGAGATCATTAACCCGACCCGGCTGGGGGATGCGGGTTGGCCCCAACCGTCGGACACCCCCTGGCAACCTGCTGTTATTGCCCAGTCAGCGGGCGAACCCCTTCCAGAAAACCTGCTCCAAGCCGCTCTCTACCTGTTAGAAATCCCCTCAGACTTTCAGGATCTCAAAACTGCCGACCCCAAGTTGGGATTGGCATGGCGATTGCACGTTCGTACCCTGTTGCAAGATTTGTTTGCACGAGGCTACTTGATCACTGATTTTGTCTACTTGCGAGGCGAATACCCGCGTAGTTTTTATATTCTCAGTCATGGAGAGCGCACATTGGGAGAATGACCTTAAGAAGGCATTATGAAAATTGAAGACATTACTCTCTACCACCTCCGTATGCCCCTCGTCTCCCCGTTCGAGACCTCGTTTGGCCGGGCAACAGACCGGGACTGTATCCTGATCGAAGTCCGCGCGGGTGGGTTGACCGGGTTCGGCGAATGTGTTGCCGACCGCGACCCCGGTTACTCTTACGAAACGGTTGGCACGGCCCTGCATGTTCTACAGGATTATCTAGTCCCAGCTTTATTAGGGAAGGAAATGCCCCATCCGCGAGATTACTTCATCCTATCCGCCTCTGTACGTGGGCATCACATGGCAAAAGCCGGGTTAGAGATGGCCTTTTGGGACTTGTTCGGGCAGGCAGAAGGCAGGTCGCTGAAAGAGTTGTTTGGGGGAATTCGGGTGCGGGTAGAAGTGGGCGTATCGGTAGGTTTGCAAGCTTCTCCGCAGGCATTGGTTAAAACGGTTGAAGGGTATCTGACCCAAAAGTATACCCGTGTCAAGATCAAGATCAAACCCGGACGGGATGTGGGTGACGCTCAGGCAGTACGCGCTACATTCCCTGATTTGCGCCTGCAAGTGGATGCAAATTCCGCCTACACGCTTGAGACCGCGCCCGTCCTGCAACCGCTCGATGACCTGAATCTCTTGCTCATCGAACAGCCGCTATTTGAAGATGACATTTGGGACCACGCCAAATTGCAGACCCAGTTCAAAACCCCTATCTGTCTGGATGAAAGCATTGTCTCCCCTCGTCACGCGCGGTATGCTCTTGAAATGAACGCCTGCCGGATTATCAACATTAAACAAGCCCGGACGGGAGGGCTGGCCAATGCCCTCGAAATTCATGACCTTTGCCAGTCTTGGAATGTCCCCGTCTGGTGCGGGGGGATGCTGGAAACAGGGGTGGGACGCGCCGCAAATTTAGCACTGGCTTCCCTCCCCAACTTCACCCTACCCGGGGATATTTCTGCCACCGAGCGGTATTATCACGAAGACATTACGAACGAACGGTTTGTGCTAAATAACGATAGCACCATCAATGTGCCGGACAAACCAGGGCTAGGGGTGAGCGTGAATCAGGATGTATTAGCAAAGTATACGGTGGGAAAGGTAGCGCTCAAATAAAAAAAAAGCTCCGGCACTCGCCGGAGCTTAGCTGTTATTTCCCGCTAAAAACGGAAGAGCCTTCTTTTTCAACCTGGACTCAACAAGTTGTTGCAGGGCGGAAATCTCGGAATGGTTCGCAGTGACACACGTCGGTCAGGGTTCATTGATCAGCGTTTCTTCTAATTGAAGCAAACTGGTTGCCAGTACTTCCAAATCCGATTGGGCAGCGAAAGCATTCGTGTCAAGTTCACCGATGGCTAATTCGAGGCGGGAGAGCAGTGCATCTACGGATTGGACTTGTTCCCCATCGAGGGCTTGTTGTAATTCTGTCAGGGTCTTGGCGGTGTGGGTTAATACCTCACCAGCAGAGGCTGGATCACCATCTGCGAGGGCGTATTGGGCCGCGCGCACATCTACGAGCGCATCTAACAAGAGCACATGACTTTGAGCCATATCCAGATCTGCCTGGAGAGATTGATTCGTTTCTTCGAGGGCGGAGAGTTCATCAATCCGGTTTTCAAGTGTTGTAATCTCCCCTTGTAATTCACTGATTGTTGCGTTGGCGGTTGCGAGTTCCTGCCCGGCCAGCTTGAGTTCGTTGGATTTGGGGACAGAGAATAAAAAGTACGCGGCGAGTGCCCCTAACCCGAAAACAATGAGGGCCATGCCCATCCACCGCAACAAACTACGGAAGAACTGGCTGGCCTTGCTCTCCGGGCGAGAAATGGCCTCGGAGGAAATGTCAGGCACAGATTTTTTATTGGCATCGGGGCGTTTTGGAGAAGGAGAGGTAGAAGATACAGCGTTTGAAGCACCGGGCGTTTGTGAAACGGGGGTTGGTGCAATGGGCGGCTTTTGTTCGTCTGGCATAAGAAAATCTCCGTTTAAAGTGTTGGAAAAATTACTTTCAACGAGCGATTGTAACACAGGCGCCTTAGTGTTTTCGGTTCTCCGACAGCACGATCAGATAGATTGATTCTTCCGGGTCAAAAAGGGTGCATTGATAATCGCCATAGAGGGCGATGGGCGTCAGGTTTGCTCGCTGAAGTTCTTCCAGGTACATTTCCGGGGTGTCCAGTTGATGGCAGGTGGAGGTGGTGTAAGGAATGGTATTTCCATTCAGATAGTGCTGGTCATAGCGCCAGGTAAAAGTGATGGTTTCTGGTGTTCGTTCCCACCGGCTAAACACTTCAACAGAATGGCCGGTGTGGGGATGAAGGAAGGAATCTTCTATATCAAACTCGCCAATGGGATCGAGGCTGGCGATCAAATGAGGATTCGGCACGCTGAAGGCAAAGACCCCGCCCGGTTGCAAGTGGCGGCGCACAGTCCGGGCGATCTGTTCTCTTTCAGGGGCGGTGAATGTGCTATAGGTGTTACAGGGAAGAATCACCAGGGCGAAACGTTCCGGCAGGTCGAAAGTTCGCATGTCCGCGTGAATGATGTTCACATTGGCAAGAGCTTGCGAGGGGATGGTTTCGCGGAGATAAACGAGCATGTTGGGATCGGTATCCAGACCCGTTAAACGGCGACTCTCTCCTGTCAGGGTCAGGAGAATGCGTCCGGTGCCACAACCCAGTTCAAGAACTGGGCCATCGTATTCTTTCGCCAGAGATTGCCAGAAGGGCAGATCATCCGCGCGTAGTACATGATGGGCATGGTAAAGGGTAGGGTCGAGAGGGGCAGGTGGTGTATGAGGGTTCATGTCTTGACGGGTGAAAGTGTCTGGCATTATACTGGCGTTTCCCTTCGGGGTGTGGCGCAGTTGGTAGCGCGCCGCGTTTGGGACGCGGAGGTCCGCGGTTCGAGTCCGCGCACCCCGACTCAATATTTTTAGATGCGACCGGGTCAAATTGGCCTCTTGGTCGCATCTGTATTTACGGAGCAGAAAGATGTTTGGAAAAAAAGGCCCAGATGGTGTGGTAGAAGCCGTCCGGTATGGAGCCGATGGGATGGTGGAGTGGGTGCGGATGTATCAGCGGCGCGGACCGACGTATTCGGATTGGAAGTTGGTTAAACGTCCAGCCTTGATTGAAATGTTGAAAGCCGGAAAAAATGTGGTCGCTGGCGAGCGTGTACTCTATCAGGCCAGCACTTTTAAGACAGGCCCTGCCCTACGGGTGATCGAACGTGGTGGAAAAGAGATTTTGATGACTGGAGAAACCCAGGCTGAAAAGGATAAATTGGATGGTGTACCCGTTGTTTGATGCGGGTGAACTCCCTATCTTGTGCTTAACGCTCCCTTAAAATAGGACTCGCTTTTTTCTCAAAACATAGTACAATGTGAGCATGGTCGAGAATTCCTCATATGGAGTAACCCCGGCATGTCTGTAAAAGCACAGGCAGGGGATCCAATTCGTTAGTTAGGACACGCGCGCGACGCGTGTCTTTTATTTTCTACAAAAGGAGTATATGAGATGGACTCAGGATTGATCGGAAAAATCGAAAAAGCGAAACGATATGCAGAAGAGCGTGAGCGCATTCATTTTGAATCCCTCGTTGTTACTTTTGATGGAACAAACAACGATCACCAGGTGCGTTTGGAGAACGGTGTTTGGGATTGTAGCTGTGACTTTTTCCGCACGCGTGGACGGTGCAGCCATACCATGGCTTTGGAGATCATTCTCGAAGATATGCTCCCCGATCAGGTATTTGCCTGATCGAGCAGTAAAGAAAGAATCAAAAAGGAGTGGCTCCACGCCACTCCTTTTTGATTCTTTCCATAATTCTTTGTTACTGCAATCTCTCTGCCTTGACGATGATGAAATATTGTGCGGAGTTGATGTCAAAGCCTTCTTCGGGATCGATGTAGACGGTGTAATCCACTGAGCTGCCGTCCGCAATTTCATCAAACAGGTATGTATCGCCCGTTGCAACAATTTCTCCCGTTTCGTTGTCTGTCATATAAATAACAACCACCACACTATCTACCGGGCCGCCGGAGTTATTGACCACCTGTCCTGTAAACGTGCCACCGAAGCTGCCGAATTCCTTGGCGTCATTGGCCGTCGTCAAGTCAATTAACTCGGTAGCATTTTCCCAGGTCCAATAGGCGTCTACCTGGATCGAGTAGGAATCTCCCTGGTCAAACAAGTCGGAGGTGCTGGCTAACGGCCCCCAGAAATCGAAGTCGTAGGGGGAGGACGTGCCAGGGGCAAGGGCGTTGATGGGGAGGTCTACATAAGCTGCGTCCAACACATTCCCCTCAGCATCGTAGATTCCTGCAACCATGCGGACATTCCAGGTTGTGTCACTATTGTTGGTGACTTGACCAACTAAATGGAAATTGTCGAAGGTGTCCAGATAGTTGTATGCATCCCCAATGGCGATATTGAACGGGGCGATGGGATCGGTGAATTCAGAATCGATATATACCTGGAAGTTAGTAATGTCTGCTGTACCAGAGTCTGGGCCGGTGATGGTGACACGGAATGGGCCGGAGTCGCCAGGGTCGAGGTAACGGATGGTGGTGTTGTAGGAATCGGAGGCGACGATTTCGCCATTGGCGTCGAACACCGCCGCAGCGAGTGCAGTGATGTCAACGGGTTGGTCGGTGTTGTTGAACAATTCGCCGGTGATATGAATGTTTCCGTCATCGTCAACCGTCATCAAACTATTACTGATGTCTAAAGTGGCCCGTTCCACGTCTGTCACGCTGTTGCCCACGACGGTGGCGGCGAAGTTATCCGCATCGGGCAGATCATCAAAAATGAGCATGGAGAAGGGGCTGGTTTCCCCGGGCGCAAGGGCAAACAGGTCCACGAAAAGTGTGTCCACGAATAAGGATTCGTCGTTGGCATCGAAGATTTCTACTTCAATTTCGACATTGTCTATGGCGCGGGAGGTGTTATTGGTAACCAGGCCAATAACGTTCAGGGAATCATAAATGTCGTAGAAGCCGTGAACCTGGTCAATGGAGATGATCTCTTCCCCAGATGTGGTGGGGGGTTCGGTTGGGGCTTCGGTCGGTTCAACGACGGGTTCCGGGGTCGCGGTGGGT
>DATDOR010000699.1:0-2396 GCA_035293165.1 Anaerolineales bacterium
TTACCCCCTTCAGGTGGGGGAACTGAACGGTTACGGTTTCTCTCTCCAAACTGGTGAATAAAGCATGACACACAGCGGACAAACCGGCATCACCATCCAAAGCGGCGGCCACCGGCTGCTCGGTACCCTCTTCATGGCGCGCGGGGACGCGCCCAAACCCACCGCCTTGATCCTGCACGGTATCCCCGGGATCGAAAAAAATTACGACCTGGCGCATACCCTGCGTTATCATGGCTGGAATGCACTCATTTTTCACTACCGGGGCTGCTGGGGGAGTCATGGGACGTACAATGTTCGAACCATTCCTGACGATGTAAGCGCAGCGATGGATGAATTAACCAATGGAAAATACCCTGTCGTAGATGAACACAAACTCGTCCTGATTGGGCACAGCCTGGGAGGGTGGGCCGCAATTCTGACGGGAGCTAAGGATCCACGCCCGCGCGCGATCGCTGCCCTGTGCGCGGTCACCGATCCCATTAAGTTTTCTCTGAATGATCCCAACTACGCGCGATTCTACACCCCCTGGCTGACTGGCATCACTCCCGATGAACTGGCCCATCAATGGAGAGAACTAGACGAACAATTTATTCCAATCAAGCAGGTGAAGAAAATCTCCCCACGCCCGCTCCTCATTATCCACACCGAAACCGACGAAGAAGTCCCTGTCGCTCATTCCCACGCCCTGTTTGAACAAGCACTAGACCCTAAACAAATCCGCATCCACCCGGACGCCAACCACGCATTTACCTGGCACCGCCCCTGGCTCCGGGAACAGGTCGTTGATTGGCTGGATAACGTCGCCCTGGACGAAAAGACCATCCCTACCCGTCGGCGGCGATAATTAAACTTGGGTATACCGTAATTAACGGGGTAGGAACCCGAATTTTCCCGCTAAAAACGGAGGAGCCTTAAACTTATAATACAGGAAGAACGGCCTCGTTCGGTTGTAAGAAGCGCGCGACGCCTTGCATAACCTCCCCCAAAACCTCCAACGAGTGGGAGACATCTCCCTTGATTTCCAGACTGTGATCCGTCCCTGGAATCTCAATTACATCCACTGTACGCATTTTCTGGATGATTTTTAAGTTGTCAGCGGCGTGAAAAGGGTCGTCTGCACCAACTACCAACATCGTTTTTCCTTTAAACGCAGCCAACTGCTGTACTAATCTGGGATTCTTCAACAACGGGGTGAATAAGATGATTCGAGCATCCGCCAACTCAGACATCAGCGTTACCAGATGTCCAACAGCCAACGTACCGAGCGATTTTCCGATCAGCGTAAACTGTTTGTAATCGGCCTTTTCTAGCACAGTACGCATGGCAACCGTTGCATCCGAACCAAACCAAATGGCTCGCGTCTCATCGCCACTTTGCCAGAAACCCGGTTTATTCGAAAAAGCATAATTCACCTGCAACACATCTGCCCCATTTTCCACCAACATCTTCTTAGGGAGATAGAGCAACGGCATATCACACGTATACCCATAGCCGGGAAAAATCATCGCAAGATGGTCGGTATGGCTATCTTGCCGGTAAAATGTCCCCAAAACAGACTGACCTTTATACCCATTAAATTCTAATTCGGTTACGCTAACCATTTGGACCTCCATTCTTATTGAGAGAGCATTTCAAACCTGGACAAATGACAGATTGTTCAACTTTGTGTTTTGGTCAACAGTAGTATGAACACCCGAAAAAAAGGTGTGTTTGGGGGTGTACACCCCCAAACACACCTTTTTTTCAGAAAGCTCTCTGTTCAACTTTGATTAGTTTTATCAATTAGAAGGGTGCAAGGAACCCAATGCCTGGGTTAATGGCGAGGAATAGCCCCAGTATATCTTGCACGAGGCCGGATTAACGTATCAAGATCATATTGTTCTAATGCCTGTCCGATCCAACCCACCGTCCGCCCCAGGGCAAAAAGTGTCAACGCCGAGCCGGGAGGGAGTCCCAAGGCCCCAGCAAGCATCGCCAGCCCAAAATCCACCGTAGGACGTAACCCATGCAGCGCAGCGATTTCCTCGATCACGGCACGCCCCAACGCAACAGCAGGCGAATCAGGATAGTGAAACGTCGTTTGTTCAACCAATACCACCCCGCGCGGGTCACCATCTGGATAAAGCTTGTGCCCAAATCCAGGAATGATTTCCCCACGTTTGATCCGCGCCGCAATTGCCCTCCGCACGCCATCAAATGTTCCTGCTTCCTGCAAAAATGCCTCCACCTGCCCGGTCGCGCCGCCATGCTTGTAGCCTTGCAACGCCGCCAACCCGGCAATCACGACTCCATACGGCGTCGAACCTGCTGACGCCACGCACCGCGCGGTGAACGAGGAGACGTTAAGCTCATGATCCACGCAGAGGACAAGCGCGAGATTAAGCAAATCAACGACA
>DATDOR010000700.1:0-5049 GCA_035293165.1 Anaerolineales bacterium
CATGGCCACGGGCGCGCTCTCTGGCTCCCCCGAGTTCGGCAATGGTAACCTGTTCAACTCTGGGAAGGCGGCGATGGCCATCACCCCCATCTGGTACACCTGTTGCCTGACCGAATTCCGGGATGCCGGGCTTGAATTCCAGGCAGGGATTCTCCCCTTAGGCGATGATGGGCAGTACCATGGCCGTGTGGACGCCGACACCTTCCGGATTTGGAAAGGCACCGCTCATCCGAAGGAAGCCTTCGATGTTTTGGCCTACCTGATCACCACGGGGGGTGATAAACTGCTACCGACCTACGGGGCGATGCCGGCCATTGCCACTAAGACCGAAGCCTTCTTCGCAGCGAAAAGCACCGATTATCCGTTCGTGAACGCGGATACCTGGGCCGTCTTTCAGGCGGGTTTGGCTTACCCCGACAACCCCAGCGCTGAACAGTACCAACCCAACTGGAACGAAGCCTGGGCACGTCAGCAAACCTTCCTCGACTTGATTCTCAACACTCCCCCGGACGAAATCGATTTCGATACGGAGTACCAGAAAATGTTGGATGACGTTACGGCGATTTACAATAAGTAAGCTCTCCTTCGTCTAAAAACTTTCTGCTTTCAGGCAGGCCGGTGAAACCACCGGCCTGCTGTTTAAGTGGCCTAAACATGTTGGTAAGGGGTATACTAACGTAAAACGTAACTGCTCAGGCTAAGGCAGATGAATCTCCGAAAAAAAGGTATGCGTGGGGGTGTACACTCCCACGCATACCTTTTTTTCGAGTCATTTCCACTCTGGGCTGAGTAGTTACCGTAAAACTAAAATTTTCTTGGGGTTGTTACGCCAATGCAAAAGACCAGACATTTCCTTAATTTTTTAGTTGTTTCCCTTTTCCTGAGCCTCGTTGCATGTCAATCTGCTTCAACGCCAATAGCGTTTGAAGCCCCGGCAACCAATCCATCAACGGCTGTCCTTTTACCTGCAGATACGCAAGAGTGGCCTACTGACGTTCCTCCAACGTCTATTCCCCCTACAGAAGATTTTCCCATTGATCCTAATGATACGCTTGAAAGACAAGTTGAGGATTTACTTGCTCAAATGACCCTTGAGGAAAAGGTTGGGCAGATGACGCTCGTTGAAAAGGACAGCATTTCCCCTTCAGAAGTCGCGTCTCGTTACATTGGTGGCGTATTAAGCGGGGGGGGAGGGTCTCCAAAAGTAAATGGGATCCGCTTAAATGATATCGAACATTGGGTCAGTATGACGGATGGTTTTCAACGTTCAGCTTTAAGTACTCGATTGGGGATTCCCCTTATCTATGGGGTTGATGCCGTCCATGGACATGGAAACTTATTCGGCGCGACGATTTTTCCTCACAATATTGGGTTGGGCGCAACGTTCGATTCCGAATTGTTATTTCGCATTGGGCGAGCAACTGCAGAAGAGATGGCAGCAACTGGGATTTGGTGGAATTATGCCCCGGTTATTGCAGTTCCTCAGGATATTCGCTGGGGACGGACGTATGAAGGATTCAGCGAAAATGCAGACCTGGTCTCACTATTGGGAACGGCTTACTTGCAGGGATTACAGGGAGATT
This sequence comes from Anaerolineales bacterium, assembly GCA_035293165.1. Classification (GTDB taxonomy): domain Bacteria; phylum Chloroflexota; class Anaerolineae; order Anaerolineales; family JABWBV01; genus JABWBV01. Next base: position 1,584 of record DATDOR010000700.1, read on the forward strand.
CGCTATCTGATCCCCTCACAGTTTTAGGAACGCCCAAACATTTTCTAGGGGATGGTGGGACGGTTATGGGCACCTCTGTGCATGAAAATTACCTGCTTGATCAAGGGGACATGCAAGTGGATGAGGAGACAATCCGAACGCTTTTTCTGCCCCCTTACAAGGCAGTTGTGGATGCTGGCGCAATGAGTATTATGGTCTCTTTTAGTAGTTGGAAGGGGATCAAAATGCATGCCCAAAAATATTTAATCACTGGTGTACTTAAAGGTGAGCTAGGATTTGATGGGTTTATTGTTTCAGATTGGGGAGCGATTGACCAAATCAATACAGATTATTATCAGGCCGTTGTTACTGCGATCAATGCTGGCATTGATCTGAATATGGTTCCCTACAATTACAGCCGCTTCATCGCAACGCTGACTTCGGCGGTAGAGAAAGGGGACGTACAAATTGAACGGATTGATGATGCAGTCAGGCGCATTCTGCGTGTTAAAAAAATGATGGGCCTGTTTGAGCATCCTTATGCAAATCTCGCCATGCAGACCCTGGTTGGCTCTGATGAACATCGAATGCTGGCGCGTGAAGCTGTTCGAAAATCATTGGTCTTGTTACAAAATGAAAATAATGTCCTCCCGATTGCTAAGGATGTTTCGCTCATATTTGTAGCGGGAGAGGTTGCGAATAACATCGGCGCGCAATGTGGGGGCTGGACAATTGAATGGCAGGGTGCGTGGGGTGAAATTACCCCTGGAACAACGATTTTGGAAGCTTTCCAAACAAGCATTGGCAGCAGTACCCAAATTGAATACAGTGTTTCAGGAAACTATAATCATGTTCTGGATACGGACGGCAATCCAGCTATTGCAGATATTGGAATTGTGATTGTTGGGGAATCACCCTACGCGGAGGGGGAGGGAGATCGATTCACACTGCTATTGCCAAACAAAGATATCGAATTAATTACCAAGATGCGTACACAGGTAAAAACTTTGGCTGTCATTCTCATTTCGGGACGTCCGTTGATCATTACAGAACAACTACCTCTTGCTGATGCCTGGGTCGCTGCATGGCTACCCGGTACAGAAGGTGCGGGGATAACCGACGTGCTATTCGGCGATTACCCATTCACAGGAAAACTTCCTTATTCCTGGCCTCGCAGTATGGAACAGGTCCCGCTCAATGCGCTCAAATTAAGTGGAGAACCTCCTTTGTTTCCTTTTGGATTTGGCCTTAGTACAGAAAATTGATCCGAATTTCTGACTGCCAATATTCACATCGGCGCAGCCGCGTTGGAGAAACATTTTGTCCGGCATCTTGCACCATTTGTGTCATGAACCTGAACGAACTCACCCAATTCTATAATTTCACTGGCAAAACTGCCGTTATCACCGGGGGAACAGGCGTATTGGGCGGGGAAATTGCCTGCGCGCTAGTAGGTTGTGGGGCGAATGTCGTCGCGCTCGGCACGCACCCTCCGCTCAGTGGCGCGCACCTGCTCCAACTGGTTGGCATCACTGCGGACGAACGGCAGACTACCTTCCGGCACGTCAGCCTGCTCAACCACAACTGGAATTCGCCTGACGCACTGATCACCCTTGCGACGCTCCCCCAGGCGCAAATCAAGGAAATCGCGGGCGAGCACTGGCATCCGACGCTTGGTGGGGACGTGGTGGTGAACATCAACCGCACCATTCTGGAATACGATCATATTCTCATCCTCGGGCCGACATTTCCGCATGAGGTCGTTGGATTTTCGGGCGGGGCGAAGTATTTCTTCCCCGGTATCTCTGGACCGGATATGATCAACGTCACACATTGGCTGGGCGCGCTGGCTGGGGTGCGGCGGACGATTGGGATCAAACACACCCCCGTCCGGGACATGATCCACAAGGCTGCCGAATACCTCCCCACGCCCGCGACGCTGATCGCCCTCGTGGTCGAAGGAAAAGGGTTGGCAGGGATGTTCATCGGGGATCATCTATCTGCCTGGAGTGCTGCCGCTGACCTGTCCGCACAACGGCACATCATCTGGGTGGACAAACCCTTCCAGCGCGTGCTGTCCTGCGCCCCACCGATGTATGACGAACTGTGGACAGCAGGGAAGGCAATGTACAAGCTCGAGCCCGCGCTGGCGAAGGGCGGCGACCTGACCATTTACGCGCCGCATCTCGACACGGTCAGTCATGTCCACGGGAAGTATATTTACGAGATTGGCTATCACGTTCTGCCGTATTTCCTCAAACAGTGGGACAAATTCAAGCACATCCCGCTCGGTGTATTGGCCCATAGCACCCACGTCCGCGGGGATGGCCGATTTGAAAACGGCGTCGAATACCCCCGCGCAATGGTGACGCTGGCGACCAAACTTCTGCCCGAAGACTGCACCCGGCTCGCACTTGGCTACCAAAACCCGGCAGAAATTGACGTGAACGAATGGAAAGACCGGGAAGAAGAAGGGATTTTGTATGTACCCAAAGCAGGGGAGATGCTCTATAGAACCCGCCCAAGTTAACTTTATATGGCTTATTATCTGGTATATACAAGAAGAGCGTTGGCGCTGTGGAGTTACTCGCAATGACAGTAATCGTAGTGATGGGTGTGTCTGGATGTGGAAAAACCACAATTGGGCAAGCGCTGGCCGTGCAGTTGGATTGCCCTTTCTACGATGGTGATGATTTTCACCCACCGGAAAATGTGATGAAAATGTCGAATGGAATCCCGTTGACGGACGCCGACCGCGTCCCATGGCTATCTCAGCTTCAGGCGTTGATTCACCAACACCTCGTGGGGGGAAGCAGTGCTATTCTTGCGTGTTCTGCCCTTAAATGTCGATACCGCGACCAGCTCCGCGAGGGGAATGACGGCGTTCGTTTTGTCTACCTGCAGGGCGACTTCGACACCATCTGGGCGCGGATGCGAACCAGGCAAGACCACTACATGAAACCACACATGCTCCAAAGCCAGTTTGCTGCCCTCGAAACCCCCGGCCCGGACGAGGCGATTCAAGTGGATATCACCGAAAGTGTTGAGCATATGGTCAACGAAATCATGAATCAATTGTGATTTACAAATCTGGAGAAATTTTCTTTAAAGTGAGTATCCCATGAATAACATCCTCACCCAACTCGGACAACTAGGTGTGATCCCCATCGTCGTCCTGGAAGATGCCGCCCACGCCCAATCCCTCGGACGGGCTCTTCTCGACGGCGGCCTGCCCTGCGCAGAGATCACCTTCCGCACCGCCGCCGCGGAAGCCTCCATTCGTGCGATGTCCTCCGCTTACCCTGATATGCTCGTCGGTGCAGGCACGGTGCTGACCGTCGTCCAGGCTGAAACTGCTGTCGCCGCGGGCGCGAAGTTCATTGAAGCCACGTTCGGCGGTGGGGAAGGGAACGTTGCCCTGTCGCTGGCGAACTTCGGGCTTGACGCGGCCTTCGTGACCGGCCTGCCGAAAACCCCCATCGCCGAT
>DATDOR010000701.1:0-2929 GCA_035293165.1 Anaerolineales bacterium
CCCCCGGTCGAGCCTCCGTCTTCGGCGATGCGGTGGCCGTCGCGGGCTTCGCGCTCGATCCGGCAGCCACCCCCACACAGGGGCAGGTCGGGGCACTCCCAACATTTTTCGGGGAGGCCGTATCCACGCGGGTCCAGTTCCCGGTCGCGGAAGGAGACAAACAGGTCGCCGTTCCAGATGGTTTCCCAGGGGTCGTGGAGGATATTCCCGGCGGCAACGTAGTAGGACTGGCAGGGCAGGACATCGCCGTTGGGTTCGATGCACATGGAGTATTCCCCAGCGTTGCAGCGTTTCGCCCCAATTTCGAGTTCGACGGGGGACATACGGCAGTATTCGGTGGGGGTGTACCAGAGGAAGCGCATCCCCAACTCTTCGGCGGTGTCGCGGACGCGGATGAGCAGGGCAGGCATTTCGTCTTCGGGGATGGCCATAGAGTTGGCAAAGCCGCCGCCGGAGTAGATCATGCCATTCATCGCAAAGGTGCGTATGCCGAGGTCGTGGAGGAAGTAGATGATGTCTTCGGCGTGGCCCATGTTGGCGCGCATGAGCGTGGTGTTGGTGATGACGTGGACGGAGTTGTACCCAACTCCACTGTTGAGGGCGTTGCGGATACCGCGCACAGTCTGGTCGAAGGATTTTGCGCCCATCATCGCATCGTGGACGCCGGGATGGCACGAGCCGAGGGTGATCTGGACGTGGTTGAGGCCCGCGTCCGCGAGGGTTTGCATGTAAGGAGCGTGGGCGATCTTGCGGCCATTCGTGTTGAGGCCGACGATATGGCCGAGATGGTCGGCGTAGTGGATGATATCGGGGAGTTCAGGGTGAAGGGTGGCCTCGCCGCCGGTGAGGATCAGGTGGGGGACGCCCATCTCGTGAAGCTGGTCAATGACTTTGAACCAGTCTTCCTTGGGCATGGAGGGGAGGTGGTAGCGGTCGGGTTCGTTGTAGCAGTGGGGACATTCGTTGTTGCACCCGTAGGTGAGGGCGAGGTCTACTTTGTAGGGGGCGTGGACGCGGACGCTAAATAGCGGGGTGCTGTAGAGGGGTTTTTGAGACATCACCGCGTGATTAGGAACGGCGTTTCTTGCGGAGAGATTGTCAATCATTAGTGAATTGGGAGAGAAACGCCGTTCCTGACTGGTCTGAATCGCGCAGGTCGCACAGCCGGTGGGGTCTTTGAGGGTTTCGACCAGTTCATAGATGCTGGCGGTTTCGTGATTGATCGAGCCGGGATCGTGATAGCGGGCGCGCAACCCCGCCTGAGCCTGGAGAAGGGGGATCCCGTCCAGGGCGAGTTTGGCCATTTCCGCGGCGGTGGGGTTGAGGTGGATCACATCGGTCACATCGCGGAACATCACCCCGGAGCCATCTGCCTCGATGCGAAGGTGGATGCGAACATGGCCGCCAGCGGGGGTGATGCGGTAGGTGTAGAGGCCGGGGGTGGGAGGTTCCGACGGCGCGGTGAAGAGGCTCGCGAGGAGAGTGCTGATCCCGGACAGCATATGACGTGGTGCGTTGTGTGTAATTTTTTGCTGATTCGCTGATTCGCTGAATTGCTGAATCGTTTGCTGATTTGAGATTTGCTGATTCGCTGATTTGAACGGATTTTTTACCATTTGGGAGCCTCTTCAATCTGGTAGGAGGTGCCGCAGTGTTCGCAGTTGACGAAAATAGCCCCGGCTTTGACTTCGATGGAGTTTTTGCTGAGTGCGGCCCCACAGTTGTTGCACGTCATTTGTTCCAGTTCGACATCCCCGGTCAATTCGATTTCTTGTTTGACGGTGACTTCAGTTTTGACGACCTGGGGCTGTGCTCGGGCGAGGAAGATCATGACGCCGGCGGCGATCAACAAGATGACGCCAATAATCAGACGGCCAACCAGCCCCTGGTAGCCGACGATAAAGACGAGACCGAAGAAGCCTAACGCAGCGGCAATGAGATAAGAGATGGTTTTCATGGGGCCTCCTTTTCCTTAATTTTCGCTATCACCAATTGCATTGGCTGTCTTTTGTATGTCCTCCAGGGTGAAACCAAAGAAAGTCATCTCATACAAGCAATGGGCGACAATGTCAAATTCTGAGAATTTCTCCAAAGTTTGCGCGTCCAGTTCCATCCCCAACCACTTGGCCCAGGGTGTAATTTCAAGGACAAATAGCGATCCAGTTTTCCCGGTTTCTTGTGCCGGGTTGATACTTTTGGTTTCGAGTAGGTATTCCCCAGTGTGATTGGAGTAAACCAGTTCAATCCGCAATTGGAGATTGGAGGGGATGGGGGTGAGCGTTTTGAGCTTTTCAAAGACTTGTTTGTAGCCATCCAATTCGCTTTCATGATCGGGGTATAAGCGCACGATCGCGTCTCGGGTATCTTCCCAAGAATGTTTTTGGATGAGGTCGTAGAATTTCATGGATGCCCTCAATTATGGCGTAGACCTGAAGGGTTTCATTGGAGCGACGAAAGATCGGGCGGTTTTTTAGAGAATATGACCCTATGAACAAGGGGAACTGGCGAAAACCTTTCGGGTCTGAATAGGTGGATAGTTAACTGTACAACAATTTTCGGTTGAGGGCAAGTCCTATCCACCCAGTGGTAAAATACCGCTTCTATGGCATCCAAACCAGACTTAATCATTATCGGAGGTGGGCTAGCGGGGAGCGAAGCTGCATGGCAGGCCGCGGAACGGGGGCTTCGTGTCCAATTATACGAAATGCGTCCTGTTATTGAAACCGGCGCGCATGTGACCGGTTTTCTGGCTGAACTTGTTTGCTCCAACTCTCTCGGCTCAAATCTGATTGACCGTGCTTCCGGTTTATTAAAAGAAGAGATACGGCGAATGGGATCGCTGCTCATGCGATTGGCGGACGAGACCGCAGTCCCGGCGGGAGGAGCGCTCGCCGTTGATCGGGACGCGTTCGCCACGCGAGTCACCGCT
>DATDOR010000702.1:0-10532 GCA_035293165.1 Anaerolineales bacterium
AATCGCCCCCTGCACTGGGAACGGCGTTGGTTGTGAACACTCTGACGCTAACAATGCCTCGGCCAACGCCGTTCCGCAACTTTGTAAATCCTGAATATCTACCAGTCCAGAGTAGAACTGACCCGAAAAAATGCTCAAAAATCTTGTCAAATTCCTCGGGGGCGACCCTAACCAACGCACCATTAACAAGCTCGCAGAGGTCGCCGACGAAATCAACCGCTACGAACCGCAATTCGAAGCCTTCAGCGACGAAGCGCTGCGCGCCAAAACCAATGATTTTCGCCGCCGCCTGGCGAAGGGGGAAACGCTCGACGACATCTTGCCAGAAGCCTTTGCGCTCGTCCGTGAAGCCAGCAAACGCACGATCGGCCTCCGCCACTACGACATCCAGATGATAGGCGGCATCGTGCTGCACCAGGGGCGCATTGCCGAAATGCGTACCGGTGAAGGGAAAACGCTGGTCGCGACCCTCCCGCTGTATCTGAACGCGCTGGAATTTAACCCGGCCTGGGTGGAGCGCGCAGAGGAAAAATGGGGAACCAACCCTGACTCGTGGCAGTTCTCCCCATTCGACGGAATCCCCGTTGGGCGGGGGGCGCATCTGGTCACGGTCAATGACTACCTGGCGCGGCGTGACGCACGCTGGAAAGCCCCCATTTACCAGTTGCTTGGACTCAGCGTCGGCGTGCTCCAAATGGCTGCCCGCACCGATCACGGAAAACTGGCGTTTATGGTCAACCTGGAGAAAGAATCCCCGCACGAAGACCAACACCAACTCGAAACTGTACTCCGCAAACTGGCTTATGCAGCAGACATCACCTACGGCACCACCAACGAATATGGCTTCGACTACCTGCGCGACAACATGAAGCAAACCCTGGAGGAGCGCGTTCAGCGCGGCCATTCCTTCGCCATCATTGACGAAGTGGATAATGTCCTCATTGACGAAGCTCGTACCCCGCTCATCATCTCCGGCCCCTCCCATGACGATGCTGAAAACTACATCAAAATGACGCAAATCGTCCGCCAGCTTCGCCCCGAAGACTACGAAGTGGACGAACGCTCCCGCTCCATCGCCCTCACCGAAATCGGTGAAATCCACGTTGAACAAGTCCTGGGTGAACCCTTGCGCGACCCTGACCGCCCCGAAGACATCACCCTCGAACAAGAACGTCTGCTCGGCTACCTGGAACAGGCCCTCCGTGCCCATTTCGTCTTCAAACGGAACAAAGACTACCTTGTCCAGGGCGGTAAAGTGATCATCATTGACGAAAACACCGGACGCCTGATGCCCGGTCGTCGCTGGTCGGACGGCCTTCACCAGGCAATTGAAGCCAAAGAAGGCGTCAAGGTTGAAAGCGAAAACGTAACCTACGCCACGGTTACAATCCAGAACTACTACCGCATGTACGAAAAACTCTCTGGCATGACCGGGACCGCCGCCACGGAAGCAGAAGAGTTTGACAAAATTTACAGTTTGGATGTGACGGAAATGCCGACCAACCTGGACTACCAGGCACTCCGCCCACAATGGCCGCTCGTTACCAAACATACCACCGACGAAGAAGGCTATAAATACACTTACTACGCCTACAAAGACACACCCGACACTCCTATCTTTTACAAACGAAAAGACTACCCGGACGTGATCTACCGCACCGAAGAAGCCAAATTCCGCGCCCAGGTCAGTGAAATCATGCGCTACCATGCAATGGGGCGTCCATTACTTGTCGGCACCACGTCCGTCGAATTATCCGAACGTCTATCTTCCCGGCTGAAACACGAACCGGCCCAGAAACTCGCCCAGGTGTTGGTCCTGCGCGATGCCTGGATGGCCGCGAACAATCGTGAGTTCGACGGGCGGCAAATTCCTGAACTGGAATTCCTTAACCGCCCCCTGGGATTGCTGCCATCCAAACAAATCGCACAGATGACGCGTGAATTAAGCGTTCCTCTCAGCGTGTTGGCTACTGAAAACATTGACAGGTTATTGGCTGTCGTCGGCCTGGATTCACAATATAAAGAGCGGTTGGTGGAAATTCTCAAAAACGGCATTCCACATCAAGTGCTCAACGCCCGAAAACACACAGAAGAAAGCCAGATCATCGCCGGAGCAGGCGCATTTGGCGCCGTCACGATCGCGACGAACATGGCCGGGCGTGGTGTTGACATCAAACTTGGCGGTGAACTCCCCGAAGAAATCCTCACCGAGGTTAACCGGGTATTGAAACGCGCAGGAGTGGAAAACGCCTTTGAGATAACCTATAAGGAACGAGAAGAGGCCCTCCGCAGACTATCCTCCGAAGACTATGGGATTTACGAAAATCAAATCAACGCGTTCTTCAAATATATGCACGAGAGCGAACTGGTCAAGAAACTTGGCGGCCTGCACGTCATCGGCTCCGAGCGGCATGACTCCCGCCGGATTGATAACCAGTTGCGTGGGCGTTCTGCCCGTCAGGGGGATCCCGGTTCGTCCCGGTTTTACCTCTCCATGCAGGACAACCTGATGCGGATTTTCGGGGGGCAGCAAGTCGAATCCATGATGGAACGGTTAAATGTAGATGAAGACTTCCCCCTCGAAATGGGCCTTGTCACTCGTCTGGTAGAACAATCCCAAACGCGCGTGGAGGGGGCAAATTTTGACACTCGTAAACATCTGCTTGAATACGATGACGTGTTGAACAAACAACGTGGATTGATCTACGAGCAACGCGACCGCATTCTGACCAAAGATGACTTAAGTGATGATGTCAACGAAATGCTGGAAACTGAACTTCAGCGCCGCGTCCCCGAAGCTTACCTGAATGAAGAAAGTCCGTGGAAACTACTCTCCTGGCTGGATCAGACTCAACCTACTCTCGCACTCGGAAATATGTTGTTTCCCTCGTACTCCCTCCAGCTTTTGCACAAAGAAATCAAAAAGCGCATCGGGAAAACATCCGAATCTGTCCTTCCCGTTTTATTGGATGTCGCAGAAAAGTCGTTGAAGGCCGAAGAGGAACACCTTGTCCAAGTGACTGGCAATTTACTGGAATCTTCCCTGGAGAGCCTCGAAAAACAAATCAAAGACCGCCAGGATACGCTCGACATTTTCATGGACGGGATGGCCATGGAGGAGGAAGAAGAGGGCGGCTCAAAAAGCACGCGTGACATCGAAACCGAATTGACTGTCTTGCTCCGTGCGCCAATTAAACTGGAATATCAAATCAAACGGGATTTGCAAGATGATCCTGACTCCGCTGCAGATGCCATCGCCAGGCAAATGGAAAATTACCTGACCACTGTTACCATGCGTCGTATTGTTGCGATGGCAGAACGCAGCCTGCGTGCCTCGCTGGAGTTGTCTTTCAACAATTTGACACTGGACGATTGGGATGAGACTGGCGACCAGGTATTGGAAAGCATCAAGAACGCATTTGAGGCTCGAAGACGACGGTATATCGGTGACAACCAGGATGGCTCGATTGCCAACGAACTTAAACAGGCACTTGAACAAATCCAAGGGGATGTAACAGATAATCATTTATTCAGCCTGCTTTTCCGTATTCCCCAGGGGACACGCACCGTATTCGACCGCAAAACCAAACAGCGCGTGTACCAGCGCACGACGCGGTTGGGTTTTATCTATTACGCAGCACAATTGATTGAAAACGCGGACCCTGACGATATTTACGAAGAAATCTTAACGCACCTGCAAAATGGGCAAAACACCATCAAGCGTGTTCTGGGGAGAGGAGAATTTACCAGCCTTGCCAACAACTCGATTAACAGTCTGCCTCTACCCGTCCGAAGACGGCTGAAGCTGGCATTTGGGGAAAACAAATATAGTCAGTTCGAGTCCAAACCCTTAGGCCAATACTCTGGAGATGATGCCAACACAATCATTGATGAGCTAGGACGCCAGGTGCTCACGCGGACCTATCGCCAGCTTTTGCTGCGGGTCATTGACAGCTTGTGGATCGAGTACTTAACCCAGATGGAAGCCCTGCGGATTTCGGTTGGACTGGAAGCCTATGCCCAACGTGATCCTTTGGTGACATACAAGGCTAAGGCATCAGAACTGTTCCAAAACCTGATCAATGATACCCGGACGGGGGTGGTCTCCCGCTTGTTTACTTACCGTGCCCAGACCGGGTTGCAGATCGAGGACCCCGCGCCCGGGCCAGAAACTGAAAGGGAGCAGTCTCCCACCCCGGTGGAACCTGGAGAAGATTCACCTGAGGCACAGAATGGATCCACCGAACAACGGGAAATGGTTTACTCCACTTCTGAGGTTGATCCGACTGCCAGCAAGTCAGCCCGGCGGCGAAGGCGGCGAAGATAGCGTGGAGGGGGTAAAGAAAGTGAAATGAAAACATCCGCCAATTTTTCAGGTTTTTGTGGTACGCTATTGGCATCTCCAATTTCTCAAAAGCTTGCATGACTGTCAACCAAAAGCCAAAAGAATTCTATAAAACGCTTCCAAAAGTGGAATTGCACCGCCACTTAGAAGGTTCTTTGAGATTATCCACGATTTTAGAGCTTGCCCATGCGTGGGGGTTAAACCTGCCCATTGCCGACCCACCGAGGCTGCGCGCGTTGGTCCAGGTGCAAAACTCCGATCCCCAAACAGCGAAAAATTTTCTCTCAAAATTTGAAACCATCCGGTTGTTTTTTCGATCACGGGAGGTTATCTCGCGTGTCACGCGGGAGGCTGTCGCGGATGCTGCCGCGGACAATGTCCGGTATATGGAACTCAGGTTCACCCCTGTCGCGTTGAGTAATGTCAAAAAGTTCCCCCTGGGCGAGGTGATGGATTGGGTCATCGCCAGCGCACAACAGGCAGAAAAAGATTTTGGTGTGACAACACGACTGATTGCCAGTGTCAACCGGCATGAAAGCGTTTCGATAGCAGAAAAAGTGGCCGAACTGGCTATTGAACGGTTCAACAAGGGAATCGTTGGATTAGACCTGGCAGGGGCAGAGGGCAGTTATCCTGCCAAACCATTTTCAGGTGTATTCAAGGCAGCTTGTGAGGCCGGAATGCGGATCACCATCCACGCGGGGGAATGGGGGGGCGCGGAGAATATCATCGAAGCCATTGAAATACTCAACGCCGAACGGATTGGACATGGGGTACGCGTGTTTGAAGCCCCCTATGCGGTTGACCTGGCACGCGAACGGGGAACGACCTTTGAGGTGTGCCCGACCAGCAATTACCAATCCGGTGTCGTTGCCCCTCATGAAACCCACCCACTCCCAAGGATGATCGAAAAAGGACTGTGTGTAACCCTCAATACGGATGACCCCAGCATTTCCAATATTGCCCTTAGTGATGAGTGTTTCCTGGTTTGTGAACGGCTTGCGCTTTCTTTGGATCAACTTAAGGCGACAATTTCCAATGGGCTTGACTCATCCTTTTTGCCCAATGGTAGTCGCGCAAAGTTGTTGAAGGAACTCAACCAGGAGTTAGGAGGAGCAATTCCATGACGCCATCGAACTCCCAAATTCCAGCACAATTCTCATCGGTTTTTGGAGTCGGTTCCCCCAAACAAATTTTTTTGGTGAAGAAATCAAGTAAATGGGGAAGCCTGATTGCAGGGGTGATTTTTGCAGGGCTTGCTGGTATTGGGTTTATCGCTGGAGCGTTTATCACTTATCAAAACATCAACCAGTTTGGCCCGGCAACGACCCAACAACAAATTCAAAATATTCTCTTTCCAACAGTTTGTGTCACCGGAATTCTTTTTTTGATTGGTATCGCTGGCCTGTGGAGTGCATTCAACAATTGGCAGAAAGCAGTAGTTACTTATCAGGATGGTCTGGGGTATTCCGATAATAAAGGGGTACGTACTTTACGCTGGGATCAGGTGGCGGGGATGACTTCCGCAGTTACCAAACACTACCGGAACGGCATCTACACGGGCACGACCCACCTTTACACACTTTGGGATCGGGATGGCAAAAAACTGGTTTTGAATGATGTCTTTCCCAAAGTTGAAGACCTGGCAAATATCATCCGGCAGGGGACCTTTCCACACCTTTATAAAGCCGCCGCCGATAATTACAACGCTGGAAAGACCGTTCAATTTGGGCCTGTGACAATTGGCAAAATGGATGGCATTACCGTTCAAAAGAAATCTTACAAATGGGAGGAAGTCGAGCAGGTCAGTCTCCACCAGGGGTTCTTAAAGGTGGCGAAAAAAGGTGGGGGCTGGTTTAGTGGGGCAAATGCTGCCATCGCCGCCATTCCTAATTATGAAGTGTTGATTTCGATCATCAATCAAGTTGTTGGGGTTAAGGCAGGGTAATTTACTTTCCTTTGGGATCAAGAAACTCCATTACAATCGTATCTAAATGGAGCAGTTTTCCCTGCTCCATTCCATATTGAATTTCATCTTCCGAATGAGTCTTGCGCAATAACTCGAGGATCGGTTCAGCATCGCCTCGAACGTTTTCATCCTGTCCCGCAGGATGATGAAATACCAAACCAAGCAACGACAGACTTTCAATGTGTTTGCCCTCAACAGCTCGAATCCAGGCCATCCCAATCAGCCCAATAAGCATGGTACTCATGACTTTGCGAGCGACTCCATCGCGCATGACCTCAGTAAAGTGGCGAGCAGCTTCTTCTCGATCACCCGCTTGTATGGCAGTTAAGCCCAGGTTGCCCTGTGCGATAATCGCCAGAGAGGGTTCACCAATAATTCGGGCCAGGGACAAGGAGCGGTTGTGGTGGTTGCGCGCCTGGACATAATTACCTTCCGCCCGCCATACTTCTCCTTCATTGAGGTAAATCGTCGCTAGCCGCTCTTGATTCCCCACCTCGAGTGCTAAGGTTTGCCCCTCACGAAAGTATTCATGCGCCTGAGCGAAATCTTTCAGGCGCATCGCATTAATGCCTAATCCCAGCAAAGCGTTTATGGTTTGGGTCGTATCCCCTGCCTGGCGCGCTAATTCTAAACAGGCCCGGTAGTGATCGTTGGCTGCTGGATAGTCCCCCACCTGTCTCCATATGACCGCCCCCAATCCATAATGGGCGCGCGCTTGTGCCGATAGATTGCCTATCTCCTTTGCAAGGATAAGGCTTTCGGCCATAAATTTCTCGGCCTCTGTCAGTTGACTTAAGAGAATTCCAATCCGGCCAAGCTGGTAAAGCGCATCTGCCTGGCCGAGTTTATTCCCCAAAGCACGCGCGAGGTTAAGGGCAACCAATAAACTTTGCCGGGCTTGGTCGTAATTTCCTAAAATCCACATAATTTCCCCTATGCGGACTTCGAGCGAAACTTGCATGGTTTCGCCGCCCTTCTCCAAAGGCAACAATGCACGGGCCTTTTGGTAAAATGCCAGGGCCTCGTTGAATGCGCTGACTTGTTGAGCTTGCTCGCCTGCTCTTTGTAAATATTCGATGGCCTGGGCATTCGCACCCCCAAGCGAGTAGTTTTCGGCGATACTGGCTGTGTATTCCACCGCCCGTTCCCCGCTGATTTGAATCAACCACTCTGCAACTCTCGCATGGTAAGCCTGCTTCTGCCGGACCAGCAGGCTTTCATAAACCACATCCCGCATGATCTGATTCCGAAAAATGAATTCCCGCACCCCCGAAAAAGCAGAATCCTCTCGAAGAATGATGAACTCACGCTTCATCAAACCCTCCAGGGAGGTCTCGACATCAATTTCATAGTTATCAGCTGTCTCAAGGGCTTGTAAAGCTCTATCCCAAAAGATACGCCCAACCGCTGCCGCCCGCTGGAGAAGGATGCGCTCAGCCGGAAACAAACTGTCGAGTTGAACTTGAATCAACCCGGTTAGCGTCGGGGGAACACGGACATTTGAAAGGCGATCTAATTCCACCCGCCAGGCAGGTTCTTCCTTGACAATGACTCGATCTTCAATCAGAACCTTGACCAATTCCTCCATCATGAAGGGATTCCCTTCTGCACGGTCCATCAACAAATCGCGTAATTCTTCCGGGATATTGGTGACTTTTTGTAAAATTTCACGAACCAGCTGGCGGCTCTCGCGGTTACTCAGAGGGCGTAAATCTATGCGCGTGTGAGACGATTGTCCGCTTCCCCAGGTAGGACGGCGCTCATAAAATTCCGGGCGTGCCAGACAAACGAACAGCATCGGCAGATTTGGATTCTGGCTGATGATGTAGTGGATCGCATCCAGGGAACTTTCATCGGCCCAGTGAATCTCTTCAAGACGAAAGACAGCAGGTGTTACAGGCGCGGCGCCAGCAGAAGTGCCGTTCCTTTTGGTTGTAATATGAATGAAAAATTGCTCAAGGTAGCGAAGGGCCTGTTTTTGTAATTGTTGAGCATCATTTAAAATACCCGCAAGTTGAGGGCTGTCTGAAAAATCAAACCCTAATAAATGACCAATGAAGTGGGCGGCACGTTCATCTGCGACCCCAGTCATTTGCTCCATTCCCTCTACCAGCTTCTGCCGGACAACGGTTGGAGAATCACTGTCTTGTATCTCAAAGCGATAGGTAAACACATCGCGCAGGAGTGAGTATGGACGGTGAGTAATTTCCGGGGTTGCTCTGCCTTGAAACACCCAAAATGGAGTCTCTTCCAATTCTGTCCAGTTAATAAACTCGTATAAAAGCCTGGATTTTCCTAAGCCTGGGTCGCTCACAACGGTGACCACCTGTGTTTCACAGTCTTCAACAACCGTATAGAATAGTTCTTGCAGCATTTCCAATTCTGCTTTACGGCCTATCATGCGGGTTTCAACCCCTTCCACACCGCGCGTGTTCACACGAAAAGCTCGGGATTTCGCGGACCGAACGAGATACGTAGGGATATGTTCTTTCCGCCCACGCATTCGAAGGGGATCACATAGTTCAAAATTAAATACACCACGTACCAACCGGTATGTATCGTGCGAGATGAGAACACTCCCGATTGGGGCCAGGCGCTCCAGGCGTTGGACAACATAAGTGGTCGAACCGCTTACCGTGTAATCCCCAGAATCGCCGCTCCGAGCGAGAAGTACAGGCCCAGTATTGATACCCATTTGCATCGGGAGGGGATCGTCTTCAAATTCATCCTCCTCAAGAAATTGTTTCAAAGCTGTTTGCATGGCAAGGGCAGCACGAATTGCACGTTCAGGATCATCCTCGCGGCTGGTAACCGCGCCCCAAAGAGCCAGTGCTGTATGACGGCTGCGCTGGAAGAACTTTCCGCCATATTCATCAATAATGGAATCAATTTCATTCCAGAGCAACTTCAGCCGCTCTTCAGTAATACGTTCATCTTTAAAATCCAAAAATTCGGCGAACTCATCAAAATTCACATACAAAACCGTGACCAGTTTATATTGCTCGCGTGAGGTTCCCCTTGAGCCAGTGCCTAACTCTTTGCTATCCCCGCCAGGAGTAGAAGTAGCAGCGCGTATTTTTTGGACAGACAGGATGAGTGTATCTGGCGTTTCTCCGAGCACCCGGCTCAACATTTCGATCATCTCACCCGCCCGTTGGAAGCGGTCATCGGGGTCTTTTGCCATGGCCTTTTCCAGGAATTCATCCACCGAAGGAGGAAGGATTGGGTTGCGGTCTACTGCACTTGGGATCGGTTCGTGAAAATGCTGAAGCAACATCCCCATTGCAGTTGGGGCCGAATAGGGCAATTCACCAGTCAACATTTGAAAGATAATCACACCCAGCGAGTAAATATCCGCCCGGTGGTCAATTTCTGCTTCGCCCATTCCCTGTTCCGGGGCCATGTAGCCGGGAGTCCCCATCACCATTCCCGCCTGGGTGATTTCGCGCACCCCGCTGTCAGAGACCCCACCAGCCAGACGCGCCAATCCAAAGTCAGTGACGAAAACATTTCCATCCCGATCAATCATAATATTCGAGGGCTTAATATCCCGGTGAATTACACCTTGCCTGTGAGCATAATCCAACGCGGAGGCGATTTGTCGTGTCAGGTGAATCACTTCCCCGAAAGTAAGCGGTTCACGTTGGATGAGATCTTTGAGTGTCCCACCCTCTAACAAACGCATAACAATATAAGGCGGATCGTGTTTTCCATCGAAGTCGTATACAGGCAAAATATGGATATGCTCTAATCGCGCCACCATACGGGCTTCCCGTTGGAACCGTGCGAGGGTTTCCCAATTGTCTTCAAATACCCCACGCAGGACTTTGATCGCAACGTGACGGCCTACATTGGGTTGATAAGCGCGGTAAACGGTTGCCAGTCCCCCTTTTCCGATCTCTTCGATGATTTCATACGAACCAATTTTTGTATTTACCATAGATTTGGAACAATGCAATAAAAACGAGAATATTTGTAACTGCTCAGACCAGGCTGATGAATCTCTGAAAAAAAGGTGTGCGTGGGGGTATACCCCCACGCACACCTTTTTTTCGGGTCGTTTCCACTCTGAGCTGAGTAGTTACGAGTATTTTATCAAATCTTCATCCATGCTACCCCAATAAACAGGTATGACCCTTGTACCTGTTGCACTTCATCAGCAATCTTCGCTTCAAATTCATCTAATTTTGTGTCGCGCCCCAATAATCCAGCAGCCAC
>DATDOR010000703.1:0-8872 GCA_035293165.1 Anaerolineales bacterium
GCCCTCGATTGGTCATTCAGTGTGGCGACCAGAAGATTAACTTGCATGAACCCGCCGAATGGCAAGACGCCAACTTTACCCTACGGGGTTTGGCGGCGCGTCCGGGCTGCGGCGATCTCTGTTTTGTTTGGGAGGGCGCACTTGTAGCCTTAGAGGCCGTCTTACAGCAGGCAGGTGCGCCGGTCATTGTTGGCCCAATGGAACGCTTCGGGGGCCGCCAACGCGGTCAAGCGAAAGGGCTGAGTGTTTACACCCGTGACCCGGATGGCAACCTCCTGGAATTTATCATCTACGTTGTTGCGTAAGGAGCGCCGCATACTCTTGTCCACCACAGACCTCGACACCCTCACCCAAGCCCTCCGCCGCCAATGGCCCTCCCAACCTGGAGAGAAAGCCCAGCGTTATGTCAACCAGTTCACGCACCGCGTCCGTACCGGGCCAAAAATCGTAGCCAAAGTGGAAGGAAATCACGGGACATACACCGTTTCCATTCAGGCAACACCGCAAGGGACAGTCACATCAGCTTGCAGTTGTTACATTGGCAAACACGGATTTTGCCATCACTGCGCGGCCTTGGCGGCAACCTTTCTCCAATTCCCCGATAGTTTTGTCGAGAAAGTGACTAAACCTTTAGAGGCGGTCGAAGGGTTGGCAGACTTACCTGACTATCTCGGGGGTGTCACGCTGGAAAGTTTACTGGCGCAATTGAAAGAAAAGGGGATTTCTCAAAAGGTGTTTGCCGCCAGTATTGGCATGAGTACGCAACATCTTTCGGCTGTAAAGTCGAGCGAGTTGAAAAACCGGTTCTATCACGAACTTGGCGCGACGAAACTGGCGTGCCTTTGGGTGTTGGAACGGTATGGGGAATCAAAAGGTGGAAAATAGTTCATTTTTCCGTCAAATGGAGCAGCAATTACTCTGAGGATCCACTATGCAAAGCACAGCCCCAACCGTTGATGATTACATCCTTGAAGTCCCCGAAAACCGTCGCGCGGCAATCGAGAGACTTCGAAAACTCTGCCTGAAGCACCTGAATGGCTTCGAAGAAAGCATGGTCTATGGGATGCCCGGTTACAGCCGCGATGGAACGGTAGAAGCGGGGTTTGCGAGTCAGAAAAACAACATTGCCCTTTACATCTTGCGAACCGATGTTTTGAACGTCCACCGGGACTCTTTCCCGAAATCCAACATCGGCAAAGGGTGTATCCGTTACAGAAATCCAGCAAAAATTGACTTTGATCAAGTGGAAGAAATGCTCGAAGCGACGGCGACTTCACGGGGACCGGTGTGTTGATGACCATTAAGGCCATCGCTTTTGACATTGGCGGGGTGCTGGAAATCACCCCTGACCTGGGTGTGAATGAAAAGTGGGAGGAACGCCTGCATTTGCAACCGGGCGAATTGAACCAACGGGCGAGAAAGGTGTGGCATGAAGGCGGGATCGGCCTCATGTCCCTGGAGGAAGTCCATACGAACCTGGGCGAGCTTTTGGAAATCAGCCGGGAGCAGGTAGATGAATTCATGGAGGACGTTTGGGTGGAATACCTCGGCGCGCTCAATGTGGAGCTTGCCGAGTATTTCCGCAGTCTTCGCCCGAGGTTTCAAACCGCCATCCTGAGCAACAGCTTTGTCGGCGCGCGGGAACGGGAACAAGAGGCCTACCACTTCGATGAGATGTGCGACTTCATCCTTTATTCGCACGAGGTGGGGATGCAAAAGCCCGATCCGGGCATCTATGCCCTGACGTGTGAACGATTGGGCTTGCAGCCCTCCGAGGTCATCTTTTTGGACGACCGCGAGGGCGCAGTAGACCCTGCTTGCGAGTTTGGCATCCATGGCATATTGTTCAAAGACAATGCTCAGGCTATCGCAGCGATCGAGGCCTGTATCCAGGCCAATGCCTCCGACTGATACTTGCACAGAAAACTAAACCAAATCTGCTCACATGTAACTCTGATAGTTTAGCAACTTCTGCAAGTATCAGCAACTTCCATGTCCCCTTTCCCCTCCATCCCCCTTCAAACCGAACGCCTGCTCATCCGGTATCTCACCGACTCCGATTTACAGGCCATTTTTGACATCCGCTCCGATCCGGAGGTGATGCGCTACTGGAGTTCACCGCCGATTACCGAACTCGCACAGGCCCAGGAGATCATCACCACCTCACAGGAAGGGTATGAAACCGGCGATTTCCTCCAACTCGGCATCGAACACAAGTCAGACAGCGCGCTGATTGGGACATGTACACTGTTCGCTTTTCACCGTCCCAGCCGCCGGGCCGAGATGGGTTACGCGTTGGGGCGGCCCTTTTGGGGGCAGGGGTACATGAACGAAGCGTTGAAGCGGCTTGTTCAATATGCCTTCGATGAACTTGACCTCAACCGTCTCGAAGCGGATATTGATCCCCGCAACCTCGCCTCCGCCAAAACGCTGGAAAGGTTGGGGTTTCTCAAAGAGGGTCAGCTCCGGGAGCGATGGATTGTCAATGGTGAAGTGTCAGACTCGGATATCTATGGACTGTTACGAAATGATTGGCTCAAGTTATATGGGCGAAGCAAGAAATTTCCAGCTACAGGATCGAAGTTCTCGTCGTCAACAGCATCTGGCATGCCCAATCCCACACGATCACCGTCCAGAACGGGGAAGTGGTGGATCAATCTGCGCGATGCATCCCCGCCCCGTTTGAGGGGAATACTTGCGAGGTCACGGCATTTGTCGCTAAAGAATTCACCGTTCCGGGGCTATTTACAAAAGCGCGTTCTGAATCCCAAGGCCCGAATTCCGCATTGCAGAAATTCCCCGCCGCTCCATCGCCCCATAGGAACGGGGTTCTTTGGGAATCGGCGGGGAGGTCCCCAGATTTTGGGGTGTGAGTGGGGTGTACACCCCACTCACACCCCAAAATCTGGCATTAACCACGGCAAATCCCAAAGAGCCAGGAACGGTTGCACGAATGGTGTTCCTGCTGTATAACTTCTCATGTATACTTTAACCATGTCTCTACCTCTCCTCGAAATTGCCTCCATTAACAAAACCTACGGCGCCAACCACGCTGTCAAAGACCTCAACCTCACCGTTCCCCGCGGGGAAATCTTCGGCCTGCTCGGTCCCAACGGGGCGGGGAAAACGACCACATTCAAAATCATCGTCGGCCTGCTCCAACCCACCAGTGGTCAGGTCAAAATTGGCGGGTATGACGTGCAGACTCAGCCGCTCGAGGCCAAAAAACTGCTCGGCTTCGTCCCCGACACGCCGCTGCTGTACGAAAAATTGACCGCGATGGAATTCCTGCAATTTGTCGCCGACCTGTATGGCGTGGACCGCGACCGGGCTACTCGCCGCGCTACTGAATTGCTCCGCCTGTTTGGCCTCGAAAGCAACACCGACGATCTGATCGACTCCTTCTCCCACGGGATGAAGCAAAAGACCGCCCTTGCGGGCGCGCTCATCCATGATCCGGCCCTGCTCATCCTCGACGAACCCACCGTCGGCCTCGATCCAAAAAGCGCCCGGCTTATCAAAGACATCCTCCGCCAGTTGACGGACCGGGGCGTGACCATCATCCTCTCCACCCACATCCTCGAAATCGCCGAGCGCATGTGTGACCGTATCGGCATCATCGCTCAGGGGGAACTCATCGCCATCGGCACAATGGACGAACTCCGTGCCGGGGGCGGCGATGGCCTGGACTCCCGCAGTCTCGAAGACATCTTTCTCCAACTCACCGGCGGCGCGGAATATGCGGAAATAGCGGAGGTGTTGGGATAGGTAAACAGGTAAACAAAGTACCCAGGTACACAAATGTCACCATAGCCACCTGTATACCTGTCTACTTGTGTACTTGTCTACTCCAAAAGCTATGTTCCCTTCCATTCTCAAACTCCTCCGCCTGCGCCTCCGGCTGTGGTGGAATAGCATCAAACACCGACCTCTAGGGCAAAAGATCGGCCTCGCCATTGCCGGGCTTGGGATGTTGGTTTTTGCCGCGTTCCTGGTCATTATCAGTTGGGGCATCCTTCAATTTTTCAGCAACCCGCGCATCCAGCGAGAACTCCAACAAGCCGGGGTCGGGGATCAACTCGGCGCACTGCTCACGCAACTCCCTATCCTGTTCAGTTTTGGTGCATTCGTCGTCGGCTTGTTTGCCAATTTCGGCGTGCTGCTACAAGGGTTGTACCTCTCCGGGGACATGGAATTTCTCCTCACCGCCCCATTACCTGCCCGCTCGGTCTTCCTCAGCAAACTTATCCAGGCCATCCTGCCCAACTTGCTCTTAATCGGGCTGGTCAGCGCCCCCGCTTTGATCGGCTTGGGTCTGGCCCAGGACTACACCCTGATCTATTATCCTCTCGTCGTGATCATCCTCTCCTTGCTGGTTATTCTTGGGGCTGGGCTGAGTTCCGTTCTCGTTATGCTGGTCGTCCGCATCGTCAACCCGCGCCGGGCAGCGGAGGTGTTAGGGCTGGTCGGCGGGTTGACGGCATTCATCTGCTCCCAAAGCGGGCAACTGGCTGGTTCGTTTCGCAACGTTGATTTGCCTGCTGAACAACTGGCGGGCGCAGTCAACGCCTACGGCACATTTGCCACCCCCTGGAACCCGCTTGCCTGGCCAGGCCTGGGGCTGATCGCAATCGGGCAGGGGAACTGGCTGACCGGCCTGGGTTTCACCGGGCTGACTCTTGCCGTCACCCTCGGCCTGTTCGCCATTACCCTCACTTTCGCCGAACGCATGTACTTCAGTGGCTGGTCGCGGGTGCAAATTGGCACAAAGGCCAAAAAACGGAAAACCAGGCCCGCTCGGGAATCTGCCCGCGAACCAGGGGGGGTAGCATCCCCAACCACCGGAGCCGCGACCCGAGCAGGGGTGGGTGCGGGCCTCGTGCGCATCTTTCCTGCCCCGGCCTGGGCAGTCATCGTCAAAGACGCCCGCCTCTACCGCCGCGACATCCGCAACCTGTCTAACCTCATTTTCCCTATCATCCTCGCCGTCATCTGGACAATTTCGATCTTCCGCGAAGGCAGCAATGAACTTCCGCCCACAATGAACATCGTCTTCGCTTCCAGTAGTTTGGGCATCGGCCTGTTCATGGCGATGATGTTCGTGATGCGCTTTGGCTTTGGCGGATTCAGTCTGGAAGGAAAACAGTGGTGGATTCTGAAAACGTCCCCGATCCGCCCCTTTCATTTGGTTCTTGCCAAATACACTGTCACCATTATCCCGCCCGCATTGTTCGGTGTTGGGTATCTAATTGTCGCCGCTATCCTCCGGGGAGTCACTATTGGCTTGCTTCTCTATCAAATCGTGGCCGAATCGATCGCCGTTGCCGGATTGGCTGCACTGACGTTATCGTTTGGTATTTGGGGGGCTCGTTTCGATTGGACGAACCCCAATGAAATCAGCAGTGGGGTCGCGGGTTGTTTAGGTTCCATCTTGGCGTTTTCTTTTATCGGTATTTCGGGCGGGATTTTTATCGGGCTGCCGCTGTTGATCCAACTGGTCAAATGGCCGGTGGGGATTGGATATGGGGGCGCATTGTTCCTGGGTATATTGGTCTCTGCGGTTGGAGGAGGCGTTCCGCTGTTCTTTGCCGCCCGGCGTATTCCGCAGTTGGGGGAGGAGGAAAGTACACAAAGTAAAAAGGTAAGCAAGAAAACAAAGTAGACAGGTAAACAGATGTCCTACCTTGTGTACCTGTCTACCTGTATCCCTTGTAACCCATATCCACCCGCGCTATACTTGCCCCCGCATGTCACACATTTCTCGTTCATCCCTCATCATTGCTTTTTTCTTTGGAATTGACAAAGTTTTTGCTTTTGCCCGGCAGATTATCCAGGCACGGATTTTTGGGCTGACATATGACATTGACGTGTTCAACGCTGCAAATAACATCCCTGACCTGCTCTCTGCGTTGATTTCCGGCGGGGCGTTGGGCGTAGCCCTTATCCCTGTGCTATCAGAATACTTGCAAACGAAAGGGCGCGACGACGTCTGGGATTTGTTCTCCCGCATTTTGAACCTGGCCTTCCTGGCAACAGGGGCGTTGGCAGTCGTGGTTGCGATCTTTGCCGAACCATTGGTGGGGCGGGTTATTGCACCGGGTTTCCCTGATGAACAAAAAGCGTTAGCCGCCGAGTTGATGCGGCTGGATTTGCTGGCCATTTTGGTTTTTTCGCTCTCCGGTTTGGTGATGGCAGGGTTACAGGCCAACCAGCACTTCATCATGCCTGCGATGGCTCCAGTGATGTACAACGTCGGGCAGTTGGTGGGACTGGTGTTCCTCGCGCCCGATCCAGGAGCGACTCTGGGGCCGTTCACCTTTCCCAGCCAGGGGTGGGGAATCCATGGGTTGGTGTATGGAGTCATTTTTGGGTCCATTTTGCATTTGGGGATTCAGATTCCTGCGCTTATTAAATACAAATTTAAGTGGGTTTTTGGTCTGGGATTAAACACGCCGGGGGTACGACAGGTGCTCAAGCTGCTTGGCCCGCGGGTCGTGACGATGTTTTTCATCTATTCATTCTTCATTATTCGCGATAATCTCGCTTCACACCTGGAGGAAGGAGCTATCACGGCGCTGAATTATGGGTGGTTCATCATGCAGGTGCCGGAGACGCTGATCGGAACTGCGCTGGCGATTGCGGTGCTGCCTACTTTGTCTGAACATTTCGCACGAGGCGATACCGACGCCTACCGGGAGACGATCAACCGGGCTGTGCAAGCCTTGCTGGCGCTGACGGTTCCGGTTGCCGCGCTGTTATTTGTTGGAATCCACCCGCTGGTGGACATACTGGGGTTCGATGAACAGGGGACACGAATGGTCGTGTGGGCAACGCGGGCGTATTTGTTGGGGCTGGCCGGACATTCCCTGTTGGAAGTGGCTTCGCGTTCGTTTTATGCGCGGCAAAATGCACTGGTTCCTTTGGGGGCGGCAGCGCTGAATGCCCTGCTGTATCTGGTGTTTGCGATCACATTTTCAAGCTGGTGGGGTCATACCGGAATTGCTTTGGCAAACACAACGGCGTTCACATTGGAGGCTACGCTGTTGTTTTGGTTACTTAGCCGCCGCGTGCCGGGTATTTTCCAGATGGGTTTATCCGCATGGCGCGTGGCAGGCGGGGCGGTTTTGGGCGCGTTGGTCGTTTGGGGATTGCTCGCCATGCTGCCCCTGTCCTGGGGGCTGATGATTAATTCACTGGCCGCGCTAGGTGTGTTAGCTGTAGGGGGAGTGGTCGCAATGCCATTCATCTGGCCCGAAGTTAGGGTGCTCGTCAATATATAACCTACTCGTAACTCCTCAAAAGATTGTGGAGATTTCCGAAGTCTTGCAAATGTGCCCCCACGTTTGAATGCCTTACGGAGACTTCGGAACTCTTGTCCCCTGAAATGGAGAAACTCATGTCTAATCCTTTTCGATTCCTAACCTTAATGCTCATTTTTGCCCTTTCTACGGTCAGCCTGGGGAACCCGTTGGTTGCCAACCGCGCGGTTGCAGCCCAATGGGAACAAAAAGTAGACCCCTGGGTGCTACAAACCGCCGCCGGACAGAGTGAAACCGAATTTCTGGTTTTCCTCGCCGAACAGGCCGATCTGAGCGCGACGGAAGCGATGCAAACCAAGCTAGAAAAAGGCACATATGTTTACGAGACTCTGACCGCTCTGGCCGAACACACACAGAAACCAGTTATTGCACAGTTGGAGGGGCTAGGGGTGGAATATCGTTCCTTTTGGGTTGCCAACATGATCTGGGTGCGTGGCAATTCAACCATCGCGCAGACAATGGCCCAACGAGCGGACGTGGCGCATGTTTTTGCAAATCCGGTGGTTCCATTTGAAGCCTTGCCAGAAGAAGAGAAAGAAGCCCTGCTCAGTCCTGACACTGTGGAGTGGAATATTGCGATGGTGAACGCGGATGATGTTTGGGCTGAAGGCGTAACCGGACAGGGCGCGGTCATCGGAGGACAGGACACGGGGTACGACTGGGATCATCCTGCACTGATCGACCAGTATCGTGGGTGGGACGGCGCCAATGCAAACCATAGCTACAACTGGCACGATGCCATCCATAGCGGCGGCGGCTCGTGTGGCCCTGATTCTCCTGAGCCCTGTGACGATTATGGTCATGGAACACACACAATGGGGATCATGATTGGGGATGATGGTGGGACAAACCAGATTGGGATGGCTCCCGGCGCTCAGTGGATCGGCTGCCGGAACATGGATCAGGGCAATGGAACACCGGCCACTTATTCGGAATGTTACCAGTGGTTCATCGCACCAACTGACTTGAACGACGAAAACCCAGATCCTTCCAAGGCCCCCGATGTGATCAACAACTCGTGGGGTTGCCCGGTAAGCGAAGGCTGTACCGACCCCAACGTGTTGCTTGCAGTTGTCCAGGCGGTCCGTGCTGCGGGTATTTTGACCGCCCACTCTGCGGGAAACAGCGGCGCGGGTGGATGCGGCACGGTCAACACACCCTCCGCGATTTATGGAGAATCTTTTACTGTAGGTTCAACCACAAATACAAACACCCTGTCTGGCTTTAGCAGCCGTGGGCCGGTGACGGTAGATGGCAGCAACCGGCTGAAACCGGATATTTCTGCCCCAGGTTCGGGTATCCGCTCCAGTCTTCGGGGTGGTGGATATGGAGGGATGAGCGGAACGAGCATGGCAGCTCCCCATGTGGCCGGATTGGTGGGCCTGTTGATTTCCGCGAACCCCGCCCTGGCCGGGCAAGTGGATTTGGTCGAAGACATCATCGAGCAGACGGCTGTCCCTGTCACTGTCAGCCCTGTGCAAACTTGTGGCGGGATTCCAAGCACGGAAATTCCCAACAACACATTTGGTTGGGGACGGATGGATGCTTATGCG
>DATDOR010000704.1:0-3499 GCA_035293165.1 Anaerolineales bacterium
GGTTTACACCCCTGCCCTGAGCTAAATCGAAGGGCACGTTCTCAATCGCGGTCCCAAAGCCGTCAAAAGTCCCCTCGATTAACCTTCCACCATTTACCATTTTAAAAAAAGGGCCGCTCTTGCAATCCCCCCAAGCGCAGCCCTTTTTTCATTAAAATCCTGTACAATGCCGGGGCGATGAACCTCGTCACTCTCAATGGCCTTACCAAACAATACTCCGATCGCGTCCTGCTCGACCAGGTGGACATGCTCATCAACCAGAGCGACCGCATCGGGTTGATTGGCTTGAACGGGAGCGGCAAAACGACCCTGCTCCGCGTCATTGCCGGGATGGAGTCGCCCGACGAGGGCAGTCTTACTGTTTGGGGCGGCGTGCGTATCCAATATCTCTCCCAGGAACCTCCCCTCGATAACAACCTGACTGTCCTCGAATCGCTTTATCCGAGCGACACCCTCTTCTACAGCAACTCCTCTCAGATGCGCCTGCTGTTCGAGTACGAACGCGCCACCCACGCCCTGCAACAAAAACCTGGCGATGTTGAATTGCAGACGCGGCTGATGTCCCTGACCGCAGAAATGGACCGGACCAACGGCTGGGCTGCCGAAGTGAACGGGAAGGCGATCCTGACCCGGCTGGGGCTGGTTGAACATGCCCGATCCGTGTCTACCCTCAGTGGTGGCGAGCGCAAACGTCTGGCCCTGGCACGCGTCTTGCTCGACTCCAGCGATGCTTCGACTACGGATATATCCGCGCTCAACACAAGTCTTTTGATCCTCGACGAACCTACCAACCACATTGACGCCGAAGCCATCGCATGGCTGGAAGAATACTTGCTTACCCTGCCCGCCGCGCTGTTGATGGTCACACACGACCGCTACTTTCTTGACCGGGTGGCGAACAAAATTGTTGAACTCGACCGCCGCAAACTGGTCAGCTACCCTGGAAATTACACCCAATACCTGGAACTCCGCGCCGCCCGCCACGAGCAGCTTGCCGTTGCCGAAGAAAAACGCCACGCCCAACTCCGCCGCGAACTCGAATGGCTGCGCCGCGCCCCCAAAGCGCGCGGCACCAAACAAAAAGCACGCAAACAGCGCGTCGCCGAACTCCTGCAAATCCAATCCAACCTGGGCGAGGACCGCGTGGCGATGGCGCTGGCCGGGCGGAGAATTGGGAAAAAAGTGTTGAAGGTTGAAGGTTTAACGAAGTCGTTCGGGGCCAATCTGGTTCTCGAAGATGTGGATTTCCGGCTCGAGCCCGGCGACCGGATCGGCATCACTGGCCCGAACGGGGCGGGGAAAACGACCCTTCTCAACATCCTGGCCGGATTGCTCGAACCAGACTCCGGTACAGTCGAATGGGGTGAAACAGTCGAAATCGGCTACTACGACCAGCAGGCTCACGCCTTGCAAGAGGCCGTTGAACGGAACCAGCGCGTGATTGAGTTCATCAACGACGCCGCGCCTTTGATTCGAACAGACGAAGGCGAACGGGTGGAAGCGGCCCAAATGCTGGAGTGGTTCCTGTTCCCACGCGGGCAGCAGCGCGCACGGCTCGCCACCTTGAGCGGGGGGGAACGCCGCCGCCTGTTCCTGCTCCGCACCCTGGCCCAACGTCCCAACGTCCTCCTCCTTGACGAACCGACTAACGACCTCGATCTCCAAACCCTCAACGTCCTCGAAGAATATCTCGACCGCTTCAACGGCTGCCTGATCGTCGTCAGCCACGACCGGTATTTCCTGGACCGGAACGTGGATTTTCTAATCAGTTTCGAGGGCGGGCAGGTGAGCGGGCGGTATCCGACACCGTGGGAGACATTCCGAAATCTGGCAAATCGGCAAATCTCGAATCAACAAATCTCAAATCGGCAAATCGGCAAACCTGCGCCATCCAATGAAAAAACAAAAGACCGCAAAAGGTTGAGTTGGAAGGAGCAGCGGGAGGTGGAGGCGTTGGAGGCGCGTATCGAAGAATTGGAACGCCGTAAAGCTGAACTTGAGAAAGAGATGGCAGTCAGGGCTACAGATTACGTACAGTTACAGAAACTACATGAAGTGCAAATGCAACTTGAACAGGAACTGGAAACTGCCACAGAAAGGTGGTTTGCATTGGAAGAAATGAACACCCCATAGTAAAACCTTCGGAAGTGTTGTGTCTCAAAAGGAGCAGACGATGGATATCCACCATGCGATGATAGTCCGAAACATCATACCTGACAGACTGTACGAAGCGCTCACCCTGCCGCGTGATCTTGAGATTTGGATGGGTGCGCCGACCCTTGCCCGGCCAGAAGTGGGTTCCGCGCTCGAATTTCAATTTGACCAGGGGCAACGCACGCTAAAAATGGAAGTCACTCGCCTGGAAGTGGGAAAACAGGTTCAGTGGCGGGTGACCCAGCCCGTCTGGCCGACCGACGCAGTGGATCAAGTCATCACCTGGACGTTGATCCCTTATGAAAGCAGCACCCTGGTGGACTTCCGTATGGAAGGCTGGCCACAGGATGATGACACGTACGCCAGTGTCTCCTATAAATGGGCATCGTTTATGATGCGCCTGAAAATCTACATGGGCGATACCAGGGAAATCGTAAATTTTCTACCTCAGGCCAACTAGAAAATGCTCCTGTTTGCACGAAAGATGAAGGGAGGATCATGGATAGGGCCGAACCACTGATTGCTCCAGAGAAAGTTAGGGATTTATCTCAACGTGAATGTTTTCAATGTATCCGTCAACTTTTGCATCAACGCGGCGTGGTCAAATTCAGTGACTGTGCCAGGAGTGTAGTTGCCGATATTTCCGTAGTGGACGAAGAAAACAACTTCGATACATGCGCCCTTTTGGACCGAGCGATAAATCGTTTGCTCGTAAATGTTCCCCGCAGCCACACCGACCGCAATGCTTTTGTCGAAAACATAACCGCCGATGGTTTCCTGTCCCTGGGTTTGTTCCTGCTCGAAGAATGGCTGGTGGCAAGTGGCGACGATGTCCGGGTCGCTGAAAATATTGAGCACAAAGTAAGCTTCGCTCAAATTCGTATTTTCATAAAACACGCTGTCGAGGACATTCAACGCCAACGCGGGGTCGCCGCGCTGTAGAAAAGCATAAGGATATTCGACCGGGGCAAACGAGTCGGAATATTGGATGCTCAAGGCATATTGCGAATTGTTGTACGCAAACATCTGCACGGCCTGGCCGGGCGGGTTGATCGCCACGCGCAGGGTGAAGTCACCCTCGCGAGGCACAGTCACCGTGACAAGATAATCCTGCGTGGCGGGCAGAGTGCCGCGCCAGAAGTAATTGTCGTTGTTGGGAATGGTAAGCACTGTCCCATCTTCGCCCTCGACCGTGAGAAAGTAACCCGGCCCTTCATACACGGAAACACTCATCACCTGCCCCTGCATGGCGCCAAGGACGAAGGTCGTGGAGCCGTTCGCCTGTCCTTTGCCAACCACCTCCGCCCAGGTGCCCCCCGGCGCAAACCGGATGCGCGTTACGTCC
>DATDOR010000705.1:0-10244 GCA_035293165.1 Anaerolineales bacterium
GGGGGGGAGGTTTTCGAAGGGGGTGTCGAGAATGGGGGAGAAGGCGGAGAAGTAGGCGCGCTGGAGGCGGGATTGGCGGTAGAGTTTTTCGGAGGTGGCGAGGAGTTCGAGGTCGGTTTCGCCCACTGCGCCGACGACGAATTGCGTGACGGAGGAGGGCCAGCGCCCATTCCAGGTTTTGTACGGGGATTGGTTGCGGCGGATTTCTTCGGCCCAGAGCAGGGGTTGGAGAAGTTCTTCGGTGAAGATTTTATTGGGGGCGAGTTTTTGCAGGCGGTCGGTGTTGGGGGCTTCGAGATTGACGGAGATGCGGCTGGCGAGGTGCATGGCGCGCTCGACTTGCGCGTGTTCGGAGCCAGGCATGATTTTCAGGTGGATGTAGCCTTTGTACTGGTATTTGTTACGGATGATGTCCACCGTGTCAAGGAGTTTATCCTGGGTACGGATACCGCCGCCTGCAATGCCGGAACTGAGAAACAGCCCTTCGACCAGTTTAGCGCGGTGCATGTTCATGAAGGTTTGCGCCATTTGTTCGGGTTTGTAGGTGGCGCGGCGCATATCCCGCCCGGCGCGGAAGGGGCAGTAATAGCAGTTGCGTTCGCAAGCGGAAGTGAGCAGGGTTTTGAGCACCTTCATCCGTTTGCCGTTAGGCATCACCACTTCGGAAACGGGGATGAATTGGCTCTGGTTGGCCGCGTTGAGGGGAACGTTGCCCATTACCTTCCCGTTGATGATTGGGTTGCAAGATTTTTCCCCGTCTCCATCCGGTTCCAGGTGCATGTCTTGGGTGAGGAGGTGCAGTTGTGCGTCCATGTTCTAATTATAGAACATGCGGTCTACCAAGTCAATCTCGAAACATGAACTAAGATGTATCTAAAAAGAGTCGTAACTACTTAGCCAGGAAGAGGAGTAGTCCAAAAGAAAGGTGTGCGTCGGGGTATACACCCCGCCGCACACCTATCTTTCTTAGAAGGCATGTATCAAGGAACGATGACAGGCAGGTAGATGGGGTATCCAATTGTGATCGTCACAGAAACACTGCTGGAGATACCATAACTATCCGTGACAGTTAGGGTGATGACGTGTATGCCTGGATCAAGGGTGTTGATCGGCAGAGACGGGCCAATCCCCAGGCTACCCTGGACATCACTGCTCCAGGTTAGGGACTCATCAGGCAGGCTGCCGTCCTCCATGTCTGTGCCGTAGCCTTGCATGACGATTAAAGAGCCGGGAGAGTGGAAACTGTTATTTCCTGGGTTCAAAATCGTTGCTTGTGGCGCTTGATTTGGAACGGTGATGGCCTGATCGGTTTCGTCGAGAGCGGTGTTTACGCCGTCGGTGGCGACCACGCGGAAACGCACATCACTGCCTCCTGCCAGGGAGTCAGTTTGGACATCGTAGGAGGAGTCCGTAAGATCGCCTTGCAGAAGAATCCAGTTTGCCCCGCCATCGTGACTGTACAGGAGGGTATATGTGAGCGGATCATTGTCCAGATCGAGGCCTTGCCACATCAGGGTGTGGGTGGAGCCAGGGAGCCAGGACTCCGCCCCAATCGGGTTGGTGATGAGTACCTGAGGAGGGTTGCCGCTGACCGCGCGTACGTCCAGTGGTTGACCCTGGTAAGTAAGGGCGATTTGCACGGTTCCTGGTATCCAGGGGATGATGAAGGAAACATCCACTTGATTGGTCGGGTCTGGTGGAAACGGAGGCGCTTCATCCGGTCCAAAGGGAATGCCTGTGTGTGCATCGTATTCGCTTTCAAAGTTTACTTCAAACGTCTTGCTGTACACAACTCCACCATCAATATTCCACAGCTCAATAGCATAATCGCCAGGAGCAGGCAAATAGGAGGTGCCCGTTTCGATCCGGTATAAATCGCCTAAGGCGCCAGGGACAGGAGGTGTGTTAGCAGGATTAAAGATGGTGGCATTGACAACGAGGGATTCGGAGGCTCCAGTCGGAACAAATGTAAAGTAACTGCCCCACCGTTCAGATTTTTGGTAAATAGCCTCACCGGTAGTACTGAGGTTGTTATACATCCTGTTCCAGGTAAAGGGAGAAATCCATCCCTGTTTGCCACCTCCTGACGGGCAGTAACTCATCAGGTCATGGGTGTTGGAGGGGTTGTAGATTTTTCCTGTGTAGGGGTTGAAGCCAAATTCCTGGATGCTGGAGTTACCGTAGGGGAAGTCGGAATTTCCATCGTTTGACCCGCAGGCGTCGGCTGTATTGGTGTGATAGATGTTGTAATCGTGGGTGAGTTCATGCCCGAAAATCAACGCACCTGAGCCTGGGTTGTCGGTATTTGCGCCGGGGTTATCGGTGCCGATGCCGACGACTCCCAGCCCGCTCGCATGGGGGTAGACGGGCATGTCCGCGTGGCCGCCTGAGTAGCCATCGTTGGGCGCCCAGCCATAGACGTGATCCGCGCCGGTAGACGCCCCCGTAAACAGCCAGCCGAAGGCGTTTTCCAGAATCCAGTAGAGGTTGAGCGTTTGAATCAGCGCATGTTGGTTATCGCCACTTCCCAGGCTGCTCGTCCAATTCAGGTAGCCACTTTTGACGGAATAATCAATCCCGTTATTTCGGATGGGCAGCATTTGCTCAAACCAATCTGCCGCGCCGCCGTTGACCGCCCAGCCGCCCGCGTACTGGTCGCCAGAGTAGCCGGAGGGGTGGTAATACAACCGCTGTCCAACAATATCCAATGTATCGCGTTTGTGGAAGGTTAGCGTAATGTAGCCGGAGGCGGGAAAACGATTATTGGTCTCGTTAGTCTC
The DNA here is from genome assembly GCA_035293165.1 of Anaerolineales bacterium. Lineage (GTDB taxonomy): Bacteria > Chloroflexota > Anaerolineae > Anaerolineales > JABWBV01 > JABWBV01. The sequence goes on from DATDOR010000705.1 coordinate 2,781, forward strand.
GGTGTAGAGATTGTCAGGGTCTACCTCCGCGTAGAAATCTACGACTACGTCGTTAGTGAAATTGACGTTGAAATAAATATTTGCGCTGTCGCTATTGGCCTGGTTAATGGTTGTGGTGGCTTTTCCGTTCGCATTGGCCTGGTACCACACACCGTTGGCTCGGATGTAGAGACGGATAGGCACATTGCTCATACTGGAGAAAATGCCGCTGATTTTGATGTAGGTTCTCGCGGTGGCGTCTTTTTTTGCGATAACGGGCAGGGAATTATCGGGACAGCTTGCCAATCCCTGGCTTGGGTTGAAGCATTGGATACCCTGGGTGATTTCGATGCCGTGCAGCGATAGATCATAGTTAAACAAAAAAGGTGGAAGTAGAATATCGAGGACTGGTGGCAAATATGGAAACATCGGGATGAGAGGCGTGGCGGTCGGCGTTGGCCCCTCGGTGGGTGTGGCAGAGGGAACAGGTGTCCAGGTCGGGTCCGGTGTTCGGGTTGGAGGAATGCCCGCCCGAGGGGAGAAGTAGAGATCGTCAATTACTTCAGATACGCCAGTGTCCCCATAATCGAGCTTCACCTGGAAAATGCTGCCGTTTGGATCATACATTCCTACAAAAGCCATATCTGCTTCTGGCACAGGGGAATAAAAAAACTCGCAAACCAACGCTCCGGATACATCATAAGCTGAGATGGCTGCACGAAGATCCTGGTTTTCACCATTCCCAATATAGAAACCCACGTGGCTTTTTGGCTCATCGAACCAGATATTCATTGGGACATTGTTACTGGAATTGGGGAAAATTGCATTGTTACTGGCAACATTCGGCGGAGATTGAGCTTTACCAGGTTCATTGCCATAAGTGATCGCCTGGGTGACATCCCCATCTTCAAAAGTCACTCCAAACGAAGGCCGGTAATGCGTGCCAATCACTGCGGCGTTGGGCAAATCATCAAAGTTGATCAACACCGGAGAGGGGAGGTCACCAGGCTTAAATAATTGTGTACACTGAAAGCCTTGTGCACTCACATCTGGGGATGTGCTGCCCCAAATCGATTTGAGGGCAGGCCAGATCAATAAAACAATTGCACAAAACAGAACAAAATAAACCGGTTTGCGTATGTGATTCATCCTTTACTCCTCAGGCAATTACTAAAATAATCCAGCAATGGAAACCGCTTCCATTACTTGATGGGATGATTGAATGAAATGTTCTCGAAAGCGAGTTTAAACCACGCCCGTCCCAGAGCATTGAGTACCAGAGTACTGTTTAATCTTACAAAACTTTTATCTTCGCTTCAATCACCTCTTTGAGGGATATTTTTGTTATCATATCCCTATGTTGTCCCCATCCAATAACATCTTCCAAACCAAACTCGCCCTCCCCTGCGGGGCCCTAACTTATCCATCTTCCCTCACATCCGCTATAATTCTCCAATTCAGCAATTTCTAATACTCAATATCCAGTATCCCCTCCCCATGACACCCCTCCGCCAAATCCGCATCCTCGACCTCTCCCGCCTCCTCCCCGGTCCGTACACCACCTGCCTCCTCGCCGACCTGGGAGCGGAAGTCATCAAAATCGAAACTCCTCGGCTCGGCGACTACGCCCGCGAGGCCCCACCGGAATTTGGCGGCACGGCCATGTTCGAGATGCTCAACCGGGGCAAACAATCCGTCGCCCTCAACTACCGCAACCAACAAGGGAGGGAACTCTTCCTCAAACTCGCCGAAAACGCCGACATCATCGTCGAAACGTTCAAACCCGGCAGCGTGGACAAATGGGGCATCGGCTACGAAGCCGTCCGCGAACGCAACTCCCGCATCATCTATTGCTCCCTCTCCGGCTACGGGCAGACTGGCCCCTACGCCAACCGCCCAGGCCACGACCTCAACTACATCGCCATTGGCGGTCTACTCGGTCTCACCGGAACAGCCAAAAGCGGCCCCGTCCCTCCCGCTGCACAAATCGCCGACCTGGGCGGAGCTACCTTCGCTGCCCTGCACATCCTTGCTGCCCTGCTCCAGCGCGCCCAAACCGGCGAAGGCCAATACATTGACGTTGCCATGCTCGACCCCATCGTCCACTGGGTGCTCCCCACCCTCGGCAGCCAATACTTTGGCACAGGACAGGTTCCCGAACGCGGCCTCCTTCCCCTCGCGGGCGGCTGGCCCAGCAACAACGTCTATGCCACCGCCGACGGACGCCACCTCACCCTCGGCGCGCTTGAACCTCCGTTCTGGAGCGAATTCTGCCGCGTCACCGACCGCAACGACCTCCTCCCCCACGCCTTCGATCTCGAAAAAATCCCGGCCGTTGCCGAAATCTTCCGCCAAAAAACGACTGATGAATGGCTGAAAATGTTCGACGGGGTGGATTGTCCCCTGGAACTCGTTCTCACCCTGCCGGAGATGTTGCGCCACGAACAGGTGGTTCACCGCGGCCTCGTGCGGGGCGCCGATCTCGGACAGATTACCGCCTCTCGCCTGGAGTCGCCCTTCCCCTACCCCCCAGGCGAAGGCGAAGCTCCCAGTCTGGGCCGCGACACCCGCGCAGTATTAGAATTCGCCGGGTACACTACCGAAGAAATCGAACAACTCGCAGAAAAGAAAATCATTAAACTTGCCGACTAATCAGCAAATCTCAAATCAGCAAGTCAACCATTAATAATCAGTAGATCGAAATGAAGCCATAGCCTAGGGCCTTGTGCCCGACGCCCACAAGGGGCTAAACTACATGACTTCGATCTACTGATAATTGACAATTGACCATTAACCATTAACAATTGGAGTCCTCCATGCCCAACTACCTTTCCGAAGCCCAAACCCTCTTCTCCTACACCCAAACCCTCCGCCGCGACTTCCACCAGCACCCGGAAATCGGCTTTCAAGAAGTCCGCACTGCCGGCATCGTTGCCCGCGAGTTGCGTGAACTCGGCCTTGAAGTCAGCACCGGTATTGCCGAAACGGGCGTGGTTGCCATGCTTGAGGGCTCGAAACCCGGCCCGGTCGCCCTCCTCCGTTTCGACATGGACGCTCTCCCCATCCACGAAGAAACCGGCGCGCCCTATGCCTCCCAAACTCCCGGCGTCATGCATGCATGCGGCCACGACGGCCACACCGCCATTGGCCTGACTGTCGCCCGCCTGCTCCATTCACACCGCGACGAACTCGCCGGAACGGTCAAACTCGTTTTCCAACCTGCTGAAGAAGGGCTGGGCGGCGCAAAACGCATGGTGGATGAAGGCGTCCTCGCCAACCCGCGTCCGGATATGTCCTTCGCCCTGCACCTGTGGAACGATAAACCGTTTGGCTGGCTCGGCGTCACCCCCGGCCCGGCGATGGCCGCGTCCGGGCGGTTTCATATCACGATCACGGGTAGCGGCGGGCATGGCGCTTCTCCCCAACTGACCCGCGACCCGGTTGCCGCCGCCGCCCAAATCATTACCGCCCTGCAAACCATCGTCTCCCGCAACGTCCGCCCGCTGGATTCTGCCGTCGTCAGCGTCACCGCTATCGAAGCGGGAGATGCGTTCAACGTCATCCCCTCGACAGCGGTGATGAAAGGTACGTACCGCACCTACCGCCCGGAGACAAACCAACTGCTCAAAGAACGGATGGAAAAAATCACGGTTGGGATTGCCGAAGCGATGGGCTGTACTGCCGAAATCGTTTTTTGGGAAGTCACCCCTGCTGTAGACAATGATCCTCAACTCACTGCTAGGGTTCAATCCATCGCTGCCTACCTTTTCCCCGACGCGGATATTGACCCCGAAGAACGCACGATGGGTTCGGAAGATATGGCCTACATGATGGAAGACGTTCCCGGCTGCTATTTCTTCATCGGCTCCAATAACCCCGAAGCCGGGTTAAACGCCCCCCATCACCACCCCAAATTCGACTTCGACGAGCGTGCCCTCTCTCGCGCCGCCGGGATGATGGCGGCAGTGGCAGCAGAGTTTTTACGAGTATAATCAAGCTATGAAAGCTGATCGCTCCGGACCATTTCTTCAAAAAAGTCTGGCAGAACTGGGGAGGAAATATCGTCTCACGGCGATCTACGCATTTGGCAGCCGCGCAGATGAAATGGCAAAAGGACTTAGAAATGCAAAAGTAGATTCTGAGTACCCTGAATCAGATTTGGATATCGGCGTTTTGCCAGAGGCGCGTTTAGATATCACCGCAAAAGTTGAATTGGCATTGGCGTTAGAGGAGTTGTTTAATGTCTCACGGGTTGATCTGGTTGTTTTATCAGAGGCTCCACCCTTTTTGGCATTGGACATTGTTCGCGGAGAATTGTTGTACGTCTCTGACGCAGATGCTGAAGCGGAATACCAACTCTACATTCTACGTCGTGCAGGAGACCTGGCCCCTTGGCAACATGAAAGATGGCAGATGTTTGTAGAAGCCGAGGCATAAACCTTGACCTCCTCAAAATTACGCGCAGTTGTCATTTTAGATCGTATCAAGTGGGTACGTAATATGCTTGCGTCTATACGCAAACTGCCGCTCGCAAAACTTGAACAATGGCTTCGCCAGCATCCGGAAAAAATAGACCAAGAGCTATGACCACCGGAAACGGACACATCACGCAAGTCACCCTCAAACCTCAACGGGTTGTCTCTCTTGTCCCCTCAATGACGGAGAGCCTGTTTGATCTCGGCCTGGGCAGTGCGCTCGTTGGCGTTACCGATTACTGCATTCATCCAGCAACTAAACTCGGTTCCCTGCCCCGGTTGGGCGGGACGAAAAACCCGCGCGTGGCCGACATCATCGCCCTCAAACCTGATCTTGTTCTTGCAAATAAGGAGGAGAATACTCGTGAAGCGGTTGAAGGTTTGCAGGCGGCCGGGATTACCGTTTGGGTATCTTTTCCGAAAACGGTTCGGGAGTCTATCGAAGGTCTCTATAAACTGGCCGAATTCTTCCGTAGCCAGTCGGCGGTGATGATCGTCAAAACCCTTGAACAGTCCGTTGAGTGGGCACAGATGGCCGCCGTGGCCGGGCCGCGTGCCCGTTATTTTTGTCCCATCTGGCAGGACACAACGAAAGATGACCAACCCTGGTGGATGACGTTCAACCATGAAACGTATGCACACGATTTGTTGGCAATGTTCGGTGGGGAAAACGTGTTCGCCGAGCGGGAACGGCGCTACCCCCTGTCAGCGGACCTATCCCACGCCGGGGATGCGGAAACGGATCGCGATCAGTCCACCACTCCCGAGCGGGACACACGATATCCCCGCGTAGGGCTGGAAGAAGTCCGGGAAACCGCCCCGGAAGCGATCATCCTCCCCAGCGAGCCGTTTGCTTTTACAGTAGAACACCGTACCCAAATCATTGAAATTTTGGGGGACACCCCTGCTGTGCAAAACGGCCGCGTCTACCTGGTAGATGGCAGTCTAATCACCTGGCATGGCACGCGCATTGCCCGCGCGTTGCAGGAACTCTCTTCTCTGTTTTCCGAATAATTTGCATAAGACTTCCGAAGTTTCATAACTCGATTGACGAGAGACCCAATTCCGTAAACATCGGAAGTCTGTCTGGTTTTATTAAGGGATTGTAAATAATCTCTTGACCTTATATGGTCGGGGGAGTAGAATTTGTTCAGAATAATCCAATTAATATGAATAATCAGATGATTAAGGCGATATGTCTAGAAAACCTCTCCCTTCTGAATTCCTCCAATACCTGGCTACCTATGAAAATGGGCATGAGGACCCGGACCGCTTGCCCTCTCTGGGGGAGTTAAGCGCGAAAATCGGCATCAGCGTTCCCAAACTGCGGGAGCAAATGGAAGCGGCCCGCCATTTGGGGTTGGTCGAAGCCCGGCCGCGGACCGGTATCCGGCGTAAGCCCTATACATTTTCGGTCACGCCCAGCCTGCTTTACGCGGTGGCTTTGAACCCCGATTACTTCTGCGCATTCTCCGAACTCCGCAACCAACTTGAAGCCGTTTTCTGGGAAGAGGCCATCAAGGCGCTCACTTCAAAAGACCACGCGCAGTTGCAAAACTGTGTTGCGCTGGCCTGGGAAAAACTTAACGGAACCCCTATCCGTATCCCCCATGCCGAACACCGCACCTTGCACCTGACGATTTTCTCCCGGATTGAAAACCCCTTCGTCCGCGGCTTGCTTGAAGCCTATTGGGAAGCCTACGAAGCGGTTGAACTCGACTCCTATGCTGACTATGCCTACTTGCAAGAAGTGTGGGGCTACCATCAGCGCATCGTAGAAGCCATCGTTCAGGGCGATATCGAAGCCAGCCGCCAGGCATTCATCGAACATACCAGCCTGTTACGCCACCGGCCCATCGCTAACTAAAAAGTAACTGCTCAGGTTACAGCAGATGAACCTCCGAAAAAAAGGGGTGCGTGGGGGTGTACACCCCCACGCACCCCTTTTTTTCGGGCTAGTCCCCTTCCCAGCTGAGTAGTTACGATCGATTAGCAAATAACCATTCGTAAGGAGCTACTACTATGACCATTTCCGCAATGGAAGAACCATCTCCAATCCTTGCTCAGGAGACCAAGGTCAATGACTTTTCCATTACCGTTGGTACAAAAAACGGCTCTGGCAGCCAGACCTCCAATCTGACGATTCTGCGTGCCTTGTTCAAGATGGGGATTCCCGTCTCTGGAAAAAATATCTTCCCCTCCAATATTCAGGGTTTGCCAACATGGTATACCATCCGCGCCAGCAAAGAAGGTTTCCTGGCCCGTCGAGAACTCCAGGAAATTGTGATCGCCATGAATTTCGACTCATTCGCCAATGACCTGGCGACCGTTTCTCCTGGCGGTATCTTCCTGTATGGGGACCATATTCGTTTGGAAGTGGACCGGGATGACATCCTTGTTTACCAATTCCCGGCGAATAAATTTGCCCGCGAGTCCGGCGCACCTGCTAATCTGCGGGATTATGTCGCCAACATGGCCTATGTCGGTGTACTGGCGGCACTCATAGGGATTGATATGGATGCGATTTACGCGGCATTGGACTTCCACTTCAAAAGCAAGCAGAGGCCCATTGACTTGAACTATGGGGTGATCAAAGCGGCTGCCGAATGGGCACGAGAAAATCTGGAACCCCAAGACCACTACAAAGTTGCGCCAATGAATGGCACTGAAGGCTACATTATGGCCGATGGGAATACCGCGGCTGCGCTTGGCTCCATTTACGGGGGCGTGCATTTCCTGGCCTGGTATCCCATCACCCCGGCATCCAGCCTGGGCGAAAAATTGGGCGAATATCTGCCCCAACTCCGCAAGGACCCCGAAACGGGTAAAAACACCTTCGCCGTTATTCAGGCAGAAGACGAACTGGCGGCGATTGGGATGGCGGTCGGGGCAGGTTGGTCTGGCTTGCGCGCAATGACCAGCACTTCCGGTCCTGGTATCAGCCTGATGACGGAGTTCGCCGGGTTGGCATACTATTCTGAAACCCCAATCGTGGTGTGGGATGTGCAGC
>DATDOR010000706.1:0-6238 GCA_035293165.1 Anaerolineales bacterium
CCACTCACACCCCAAAATCTGGCGCCCTCCCCGCCGATTCCTAAAGAACTCTGGAGTTTTTTCGTAGGAATGGTTTTATTATATAAGATTGCGTAAGTTTTGTTAATGATGAAGAAGCACTATCCATATCTCCCTCGGTGATTGGATTTGACGTGCTTTCACTTCGTAACGGGAAAGCCCATTGAGAGATTGTTTCAAATTTTATCCAGGTGGAGCACTCTGTTACAGAACCGTTTTCGTGTCAAGATCATTGCACAATAACGGTTATTTCCGCAATCGCAACAGTGCTAGACCCAAAGCCAATCCTAACAGTGCAGCAAACACCAAAACCATGCTCTGTGTGGAATTCCCTGCTTGCGCGGTCAGGTTTTGCAATTCAATGGCGGTTGGTACATTTCCATTTCCAACCATTGTCCATGGGCTGAGCGAAGTGACATTTGAGACTGTTACGCAGTTATTCACGGGGTTCGTTGCCGTTGCCAAAGGCTGCCAGATGCCACTTTGCAGGTGAAAGACTACGATCGAAGTTTCATCGGAGACGCCAGCTGTTGCAAGTTCGGTATCCGAGTAACAAAACTGCAAGTTCAGGTTGTAGGTGCTATTTTCAGCAGACAAGGTCCAAACGCTCGGAAATTCACCATCATCCTGCGTTATGCCGGCAAAAACAGGCCGTTTGAGTACAGTGATGCAGCCAGGATTGTCCGATGTGTTCGGCGTAATCGTAATGTTGACATCTGTGCCGAAAGCGTGAGGGACGCCCGAACTCCATGTACAATGCTGATCGGTTTGCTCACCGGTCTGTTTTTCGACCGCCCCCATGTCACAAGTCCCGACTGGGCGTGGATTGCCGCGTTGGTCTATGCTCAAGCAGGTTGCATTGTTTCCTGAATTTAATACCGGGCTGGTGTCAAGCGGATAATGGGTGAGCGCCAGCATGGTAATGTTACCGCCTCCATTCGCCTCCAGGGGGCCAAGGAGAGGGTTTCCAGAGAGATTGCCCGAACCTGTGATGGTGCAATTGGTTTGATTCCCAATCAGATTATTAATTGCGGTAACCGCGCCGCGACAATCTGGGCCTTGGGTGCTTGCCGTATTGTTAGCGACGATATCGTTATTAAGTGTCATGTTTCCACCATTTGAAATGCCGCCTCCATTGCTGCTCATGACTCCAGAGGTTGCGTTGTTGACGATGGTAGAATTATTGATATTAAAAGTTGACGATGCACCGGCGTTGCGGATACCACCACCATTGTTGTTATCCGAACTGCCACCGGCAGAATTGCCGCTTACTGTGCTATTGTTCAGGGTCGTAACCCCGCTGTTGGAGATGCCGCCTCCGCCCGATTGACTGCCTCCGCCACCTGTAACCGTGTTGTTACTGATTGTAGAACGGCTAACGACCAATATCGCGCCGGATCCATTCACGATACCTCCGCCAAAAGCCCCGGCATCCGTACTGGTAACGTTACTGTTCTCAATGCGATTTTTGTTGATGGTCAACGTGCCCAAATTACGAATCCCACCACCTGATTGTCCTCCTGAGCCAGTTACGTTCCCATTGGTAATGATTAAGTTGTTTAAGATAACCGTTCCGGAGTTGATGATGAACACCCGAGAGGCAGCGTTTCCATCTAGTGTAATCCCTGAGGGTGGCCCATCTATAGTGAGATCACTGCTGATACTCAGTTCTGTCCCGTTAAGGGTTATCGTTCCCTGAAAAACGCTGGGGTCAAAACTGATGGTATCCGTTCCATTTCCATCGGTGCAGTCACCACTGGTGGTGTCCGTATCTGTGTTGGCATTGGCAATGGCCTCACGCAAGGTACACGCATTATCTCCGCCGATTGTTGTGTCAGCCGTGCTGTCAACGGTAATCGCCGCAGCCGATGCGCTCAAACCTGGAAAAATAGCGATTCCAGCAAGGATGATCAAGAGTGCCAGGAGAACTTTGAGACAGGCAATCAACATATTAACAGGTTGAAAAGAGATACGGTTCATGGAAGTACTCCATTAAATGATGGGGAACAGAAAATCTGTTTTGTATACCTATGTATATAGTAGTTCAAAACTCCTTTCGGGTTCATAATTTCAACCTGTATTACCACACCCGCTTCCCGAGCGCCGACAAAATCAACTCGACAGCAAGTTCTGCCGTTTTATTCCGGTCGTCCAAAATCGGATTGACCTCCACAAAATCCATCCCCACCAATTTGCCGCTTTCCGCCGCCATCTCACAAATCAAGTGCGCTTCCCGGTAGCTTAACCCTCCTTGAACGGGAGTCCCCACCCCGGGTGCGTAGAGTGGATCGATGCTGTCCATGTCAAAGCTCAAATAAAGCCCATCTGTCCCGCGCGTGACGATATCCAATGCCTGTTGCATGACGGTGTTGATGCCATAACTGTCCACTTCGTGCATCGAAAACACACGCACGCCCGCCTCCCGCAAATTCTCCCGCTCTCCCGGATCGATATCCCGCGCACCCACAATCGCCACCCGCGACGCGCTGATCGCCGCTTTCGGCTCGTCCCCCAACCCAGTCAGGCGAGGGTCGCCGCGCCCGGTCAGTGCTGCGAGGGGCATCCCGTGGATATTGCCCGAAGGGGTCGTCTGCGGGGTGTTGAAGTCTGCGTGGGCATCCACCCACAGCACCCCGATCTTTTTATGCTGCGCCGCTCCTTTGATCGAGCCGAGGGACAGGCTGTGATCCCCGCCCAATGCAATCGGGAAATGTCCTTCTGCAATAATTTCAGAGACGCGTCTCATTAAATCACGAGAAATCGGAACAATACAATCAATGTTTCGCAGGGTTGGTTCCGCATCGGATTTGCACATTTCCGGGATAGGAACTTCGATGTTACCTGACTCATGAATGTGAAGCCCAAGCGAATGAATACTTTCATTCAGCCTGGCATAGCGGATGGCACTGGGACCCATATCCACCCCGCGCCGCCCTGCACCAAAATCCATCGGGACGCCAATTAAATCAATGTCCATTACAGCACTTTTCTCACTTCCAACCACTCCCCACCTTTCTGCTCATTCGCCTTCCCAATCGCTTCGGCTGACCCTAACACGACCACCTGCCCCTGCCGGTTAAGTTCGTCCAGCACGTCGGCGATGGCGCGGAAGTCGGTCTGGGTCGTACCCAGCACTTCGTCGCGGAGTTGTTGACGGTTTTCGTCGGTGATGCCAGTCAGATGGCGGACGAACGCCGAATACCCTTTCGCGTCAGGGAGCTGGTAGTGGTCCAGGTCACTAATCGTGCCGATGATGGCTTTGGTCAGTTCGTCGTCACTCAAGTTCAGGTTGCGGAGGAAGTTGCTTGTGCCATCGTAGTTGTCCAGTGAGCCAAGTAAGTTGGGGTCGCGGTACGAGCCGTAACTCCATACCCCGGAAAGCCGATCCCAGGTGGCAAATCCACCATACGCGCCGCCTTGCACGCGGATTTTGTCCCGGAGCCAGGTTGTGCCGAGATATTTTTTGATCACGTTCGCGGAACCGTGCTGGCGATAGCCCAACGCGTACAGGTTGCCCCCCTTGCCCACGTAGTTTACTTGCGCGGGGATGGTGAACCCCTCATGGGTGGGTAATGCAGTCGGAGTCCAGTTCCCCGTCCCTTCGACGCCGTTCAGGGCAAGCCCGGGCCGGGCGGTGGGCAGTTCCCCGATCAGGGTAGCAAGTTGACCGCGTATTTGCCCCCAGTTGTCCGCATCCAGCGTCACGTTCGCGATCATGTTCCCGCGGTGGATCAGGGTGGTACGGATGGTTTCAAGTTTTTCAAGCACGCTCACCCAGTTGTTTTCTACATCCTGGGCAAGCTGGCGGAGGAAAAACAGTTGTGTGACGCCGCCCATCGTTTCGCTGAGCCAACCCGCTTCGTCAAAATGGGCGCGCAGGCGGCGGTTGACGACTCCATGCCCGCCAGGGACGAGACTGGATTCCATCCCGGCTTTCGCTTCGAGGACGAGTTGGCGGAAGCGGTCGCGGTTGTCGAAGTTGACGGTGAGGAGCACATCGCGCAGGATTTCAAGCAGGTCGGGGGTTTGGGCGACGGTGCTTTTACCGCGTATGATGAGCCAGGCCTGGGCGGCGGGGCTGTCGTGGGTGTTCGAGAGGAAGGTGGAGGTGTACAGGCCGCCGGTTTTGCGCCCGATGCGCTGGATGACGGTCACGAAGTCTTCGGCGTGTGTGCCCATCTGGATCAGGCCATTGCTGAAGAGGGGGAAGTAGGGGAGTAGATCTTGCGGGAGGGCGCGCAGGTTGAAGCCAAGGTCGAGATAGACGATGCCGTTGGTAAAAAGGTCGTGGTGGAGGGTTTGGACGCCATTTTCCTGGTAAAAGTCGGTGGGAACAGTGCGGATTTCTTTTTCGAGATCATTCAGTTTTAGGAACGGAAGGGTGGCGAGAGCCTCGGGGGAGTCGGGGGTTTCCTGGCGCAGTTTGAGGTCACGGGTTTGTTCGATGATCGCTTGCACGTCTTCGCCGGTCATGGTGGCACGGACGGCGTCAAGTCGAGCACGTTCGTCCGCTTCGACACGGGCGCGGTAGTCGGGGTCGGGTTTGAGGAGGGCGGTCGAGCGGTGAACGTTTTCGAGCAAGTAAGCGCGGATTAGATTCTCAAAGAAGGGTTCGCCTGCTTCAATTCTGGCTTTGATAGCCTGGAGAGGCTCTTCAAAACCGAGCGGTTCGATGGGGTCGCCGCCGTAATTCCAGGAGGCGAGGGTACGCATCATCAGGGCGAGGCCGCGCGGAAAGCCTCCCGTATTGTTTTCGCGCAGACGGAATTCGTAGGTGTTGAGGGAGGCTTCGACGGTGTGGGGATCAATGCCTTCGTCAGCGAGTTTTTGGAGGGTAGAGAGGATGAGATCTTCCACTTGGCCCGCGTCTTGTTCGGCGATACCTTTGAGACCGGTGGAGAAGACCATCTGGCGGATTTGGGTGTCCAGCCCGCCGTTGACATCTTCGCCGAGGCCAGAGTCAATGAGGGCTTTGCGAAGGGGGGAGGCCGGCGTCCCCGCGAGGATATGGGACAATATGCCGAAGGAGAGGGCGCGTTCGCGGTCAGTGTGTTCGGCAAGCACCCAATTGACGGAGGTCATGGCTTTTTTGGCGGTGTCTTCCCCCGCGTCGTAGGGGTATTCTGCGCGGCGGGGTTCGTCAAAACTGGCGTGGATGGGCACGTCCGATTTCACATCGAGGGAGTCGAATTCTTTGAGGTATTCTTCGAGCATCTCCAGGCGTTTGTCAGGGTCGTCGTCGCCGTAAAAGTAGATGTGGGCGTTGCTAGGGTGGTAGTGAGTTTCGTGAAAACGTTTGAACTGTTCATAGGTCAGGTTGGGGATGACCTGTGGGTCACCACCCGCGTCGTACTGGTAGGGGTGATTGGGGAAGAGGGACTGTTCGATGATGGTACCCAACCGGTTGTCCGGGGAGGAGTATGCGCCTTTCATTTCGTTGAAGACCACGCCCTTGAATTGGAGCGGTGCATCGGGATCGTCCAGTTCATAATGCCATCCTTCCTGCGCGAGGGTATGCTCGGGGATTAGGGGGAAGAAGACCGCGTCGAGGTAAACATCCACGAGGTTGTAGAAGTCTTGCAGGTTGGTGCTGGCGACTGGGTAGGTGGTTTTATCGGAAAAGGTCATCGCGTTGAGGAAGGTGTTAAGCGAGCCTTTGACCAGTTCGATGAAGGGTTCTTTGACCGGGTATTTGCGCGAACCGCAAAGGACGGAGTGTTCCATGATGTGGGCCAGCCCGGTCGAGTCTTCAGATGGTGTGCGGAAGGTGATGCCGAAGGTTTTGTTTTCGTCGTCGTTGATGATGGAGAGTAATTCCGCGCCGGTTTTGTTGTGCCGGTAGAGGCGGGCTAGGGAGTTAATTTCGGGGATGTGGGTTTCTTGGAGGAGGGTAAAGGTATTCATTGGGTGATTGAGTGGAGATTAGAGAATAGAGATTGGTTGGTACACAGAGGGCGCAGATGGAACAGAGAAGCACAGATTTTTCTTTAAGCATTTTCTGTCTCCTTTTGTCAAATCTGTGCTGTCTGTGTACGGTTTATGTGAGTGCTGCCATTGCGCGATTGGTTAAAGTGACTGCCACTTCTTGACGATATTCCGGCGATGCCCACTGATCCCCCGCTTCAGCTGTGATGTTGTGCACGGCAAATTCCACGCCGCCGGGTTCGGGAGCGTCCAACGCCAGGCGGGGGGTGTTACCCCATCCACCCACCACGATCCG
>DATDOR010000707.1:0-4393 GCA_035293165.1 Anaerolineales bacterium
CTGGCTTATTCTTCCTTTCAACACACCATGACTCCTGTTGATCTCACCAGTCTCCCGGGTTTTGTCGCCATCGATGAAGCACGGTTTTCTCTGGATTTGACCGGCAATCTCCCAGGCGCGACTTTCTTCAATGAAAATGTCCCAGGAGGAGTCGCAATTGATGGCAACCCCGACGTCGTGCCAGCCACCCCCGTCAACAATCCCTGGCTCCAAATCAGTACAGACGAAGGATCTTTCATTCAAATTACCAGCGCAAGTGAGACGGATGGCGAACTCAGTTATTATTATAAAGATGACGATGCCAATGACCCTGATGATACAGGGGACGGAAGATCATTTGGCGATTCAGGGTTGTCCATAACCAATACTACAACCAGATATTTTGTGATAGAAAGTTTTCAGTATTTTCTCTCCGGAAACCAGGCCAATCGTGGAAATGAATTCTTCGAGAAAAGCACGACACCTCCCCTGGTAAAGGTGACTCTCATGGCGCCCCACGCTATCTATCTACCGTTGGTTACAACAAACAACTAAGTAACTGGTCGAAAGTTGCTTGAAAAAGACTGCCGAAAAAAAGGGGTGTGGTAGGGGCAGCCACCCCACCACACCCCTTTTTTTCGGAAACACATTTTAAACCCTCTGTTCCGTATGAAAAGAAGCATTTCCGCGGTCATCATCATCGTTATCCTTATCGCGAGCGCTTTCGTGCTATGGCAGTATCGGGAACAGCAACAGCAAAGCGAACTTTTGCAGACCTATGACACAGAACCCGCCAGAATTGGCTCGCTGATCGCAACCGTTGGCGCGACAGGAATTGTCCGGTCGAACCAGACAGCCACCCTGGTCTGGCAAACAACCGGTACTGTTGAAGAAGTAAAGGTTTCAGTTGGCGATCAGGTAGTTGAAGGGCAGGAACTGGCGAACCTTGCCTTAACCTCTTTGCCACAAAATGTCATTCTGGCCCAGGCGGAACTGGTAAGCGCCCAAAAATTGCTTGACGACTTACTCAATGCAGAACTCCCTCAAGCTGAGGCCCTCCAGGCGGTCCAAATTGCCCAAGACGCGCTCAATAATTTATACGCGACCTATCCATTGCAACTCGCGCAAGCGGAAATTGCCCTCCTCGATGCCCAGGATGCGCTCGATGCGGCAGAACGCCAACAAACTTATGCGAGTCAAGACCGGGCTACCCAATCCCAGATTGACGAGGTGGAGGCTGCTTACCAACAAGCCCAGCGGGATTTTATCAAAGCCCAAAAAGCATTTAATAAGTATTCCGATCACCCTGTTTCCGATCCAGATCGGGTAGCAGCGTTGGTCAACCTGATCGCGGCACAACGTGCTCGCGATGCTGCGCTTCAAACGCTCAATTGGTTTGCAGGCCAGCCAACCGAACGGGAGATTACCCGCGCCGATTCCACCCTTAACCTGGCACAGGCCCAATTGGATGAAGCACAAAGGAATTGGAATGATCTGCTCGAAGGCCCTGATCCTGTAATGATCGCTTATCTGGAAGCCCAATTGGCGGATGCCCAAAGGGAATACGAGGAAATCAAAAATGGACCTGACCCGGAAGATATTGCCGCTGCCGAGGCCAGGGTCGCCGCTGCCCAGGCGACTCTCGACCTCGCACGTCTGACCGCGCCATTTTCCGCCACCGTCACCGACATTCAAATCAAAGAGGGGGATCAGGTGATTCCAAATCAAATCGCCTTCCAGCTCGATGCCTTATCTGCTTTGCTCATAGATGTAGAAGTTTCCGAGATAGACATCAACCGGCTGGAAGTCGGGCAACCAGTTGTTCTGATCTTCGATGCGATCTTAGGCAAAGAATACGAAGGGGTTATCCAGGATGTGGGCCTCGTGGGAAATCTCACCCAGGGGGCAGTGAAATTCGATTTGGTTGTGCGCATCTCAAATCCTGATGAGGACGTGAAACCAGGGATGACGGCTGCTGTCAATGTCGTTGTCCACCAACTCGACGAGGTGCTCCTCGTGCCGAACCAGGCCGTCCGCCTCAGAGAAGGGCAGCAAGTCGTCTACATTCTAAAAAATGACAACCTGGTCCCAGCAAACATCGCACTAGGCGCTTCATCAGACATATATAGCGAGGTTTTGGATGGCGATCTGAAGGTTGGGGATTTGATCGTCCTCAATCCACCTTCAGAAACTTCCATCTTCACGGCTCCTTGAGATTTAGTAACTTCTCAGGCTAAGAAGGAAAGTTCCCCGAAAAAAAGGTGTGCGTGGGGGTGTACACCCCCGCACACACCTTTTTTTCGGTGCATTTCTACCCCGGGCTGAGTAATCACAAAGTTTATTGAAATATGACCTTCTTCCAAATTCTCCTTGAAGCGTTCGAAAGCCTGACGATCAACAAATTACGGTCTACCCTGACCAGCCTGGGAATCGTGATCGGGGTGGCAGCAGTGATTTCTCTCCTGGCTGTCGGACGTGGGGCAGAGAACACGATCAAAGAATCGGTTGAGGTGATCGGCACGAACCTGATCTTCATTTTTCCTGGAGGGCTGGAAGACGTTACAAATGTCCACCCACTTACCTTAGAAGATGCAGCGACTATCGCCAACCGGTTTTCAGGGGATTCGATTTCGGGCGTTGCTCCTGTTCTCTCAGGCAGCATCGAAGTTTCGAATGCGGGGAAGACCATCGTCACACAAATTCGTGGCGTTACGCCAGCGTTCGGGCCAGTCAGGAATTTTCGTGTCTCAGAAGGAACGTTCATCACCGACGTGCATCTGTTAGGGAACGCCTCTGTTGTCTTATTAGGTGCGGATGTCGCTTACAAGCTGTTTGGGCGTAACGAGGGGCTTGTAGGGGAAACTATTCGCATTAGTGGCCAACCCTTCCGGGTGATGGGTATCTTGGCCGTCAAAGGGGGCGCTTCCGTGATCAGCGAAGACGATATTATTCTTGTGCCACTGACTACCGCTCAATTACGCCTGCTGCCTCGCCCGGATCAATATCAAATTGACCTCATCATCGTCCGGGCAGCTACTTCCGGTAAAATTCCTGTCTTGATCGAGGAAATTTCCCGGCTCATACGGAGTCGCCATCAGACACGTCCTGGAGCCGACGACTTCACCATTCGCACCCAACAGGAATTTCTGACCACTTTCGAAGTGATCACCCAAGTCCTGACTGTTCTCCTCGGAGGGATTGCCGCCATCTCCTTACTGGTGGGTGGGATCGGCATTATGAATATCATGCTGATGGCCGTCACCGAACGCACGCGCGAAATTGGCCTGCGAAAAGCGTTGGGAGCACGAAAACAAGATATTCTTCTGCAAATTTTGACCGAGTCCCTGTTATTGAGTCTCTTGGGGGGATTTGTCGGAACCGGTTTGGGAGCCGTCTTATCCAATGCCATTGGGCGCATCGCCGCTGCGAATAACGCTGAAATTCAGCCCGTCATCACCATTGACATCATTTTGCTCGCCACCCTGTTCTCCGCCGGGGTTGGATTATTTTTCGGTCTTTACCCGGCCAATATTGCAGCGAACCTGGAACCTGTCGAAGCGCTTCGTCACGAGTAAACCTGAGTGAAGCCATCGCCAAAAGTGGAAAAATATTTGACGATTATATCGGGGGTGAATTTTTTCTACCCTTTCACAAACCCCAACCCAATCCGGCCTCGTTCCTGATCCACATTCAAAATTTCGACTTCTATCACCTGCCCCACGCGGAGTTTCGTTCCCGGGGGCAGTTTACTTCGATGCACCAGGCCATTCTGCTTGACGCCGATGTCTACAAACGCGCCAAAATCCACGACGTTGCGAACCGTGCCTTTCAACTTCATCCCCGTGACCAGGTCATCCATTGAGAGAACATCGCTCCGTAGGATGGGAGGTGGGGCGTCCTGGCGTGGATCGCGCCCGGGGCGGAGGAGTTGTTCGAGGATGTCTTTGAGGGTGGGGAGGCCGGCGCCCAGTTCGGCGGCGAGTTTTTCAACCGGTGTGCGGGCGAGTAGTTTGTCCAGGGCAGCTTGCCGCTCCCCGGCGGGGGTGTGCAGCGTGATCCCCGCGCTGCGCAGGACCTCGCGCGCCGCCGGGTAACTTTCGGGGTGGATCGCGCTGGCGTCTAGGGGTTCATCTCCCATTGTCACCCGCAGAAATCCGGCGGCTTGCTCAAACGCTTTCGGGCCGACGCCACTCACCTTTTGAATCGCGTTCCGGTTGGGAAAGGGGCCGCGTTCGTTGCGGTGTGTGACAATTTTTTCTGCCAGTTTCGGCCCAATCCCGGCGATGTGGGTGAGGAGCGCGGGGGAGGCCGTGTTGACATCTACCCCAATCTGGTTGACGACGCTTTCAACGACTCCGTCGAGGGAAGCGGCGAGTTCTTTTTGATCGACATCGTGCTGGTACAGGCCAACGCC